>DATHOL010000338.1:0-8826 GCA_035484895.1 Bacteroidia bacterium
ACCCTATTGTTTCCTTTATTAATAATTACAGCAATCGGTTTTGCTATTTTTCAAGCCTCATATACCTTCATTGGCTTGTTATCCCTCATTTCCGCCAATTCAGTGTATAGTTTATCTGCGTGATGCTTTATGAGCCAGCATTTGTCGCAAATGCCATTTTCATATCCGCCTTTGTCAAATGTGCTTTCATCACAGTATTCTTTGTTTTTGCAGTATGTCATGTGTTTTTTATTTTAATGGATTGTTGTTTTAAACTGTACGTTCAATACTTTTAATTTTTCGACCTCTCATATCGCTTAACTCACTCCTTCTGTTTATGGATTTATCCAGTTCATTTAGTTTTTCCTCCGTAAACCCAAGTCTGTTAAAGCGAAACTTTCTGCCCATGTAAACCACACCTGCTGCCTTTCCATTGCGGGAATACGTGGAAACATTATGCCGGATAAGGCTTTCAAAAAAATGCTTTTTTGATAAGGCGTTTTTGTAAGATGTTTGAAGTATTACTAAAATTTGGTTCTTGTTCGTTTCCTTGCCGGTTCTTCTTTTGTATTGATATTCTTTTTCCGACTGAATATTTTTATCTCCTTTCCCATGCTGCACAATGGAATGCGATAGCTCGGGATATTTTTCGATCTGATAATTCTGAATAGCCTGTTTAACTTTTACCAGTTTGTTTTTCGGAAGACGGAGCGATTTTCCGGTGTGGTGCTCAACGCCAGAACAACAAATATGCAGGTGATAATGTTCCTTGTCAAAGTGTGGTACGGCAATATACATGCCATTAGGATTGCGAAGATTAATATACTCTCGTGCCATATCTTGCATTTTTTCAAGTGATATATTTTTTGCATCATCCTTGTGCCAAGAAAGTATATCGTGGAAAACGAAAACGCTGTCTTTCCTCTTTTGTTTCCGGTAGGTTTCATTTTCATTAAACTGCTCTTCCCACTCCTTAATATTTTTGCCTTTGATGTTGTGGGTAAGAATGAAAGACCGCCCCTTGGTATCAAACAGGCGGTGTTCATCATGGAGCATGTACTCAAGCAGATTATGGCAACTCTTTTTATGTGATTTTATCTTTACTATCATTTGTAGAAGCTAAAGGCGGATTGCTTAATACATTCCTGATTTCATTTTCCAGTTGGATAATACGCTTTTCAATTGCTTCATATTTTTGATCCCGCTCCCACGAATATTTTTCTTTGGTTCGGGTGATAATTTGTACTTCATTGAGGCATTGGGCAAGCAACTGTTCCAGTTTAGCCAACTGCATTCTGTCAGGCACGATGTAATATTGATTAAGATATGCAAGGGTTGCAGCTTTGAGAAAGCCAGTAACCGGAAGAGAATGCTTTTTAGCAGCGAGGGTGATGCTTTCAAGCTCGCCATTTTCTTTGGAAAGTAAGACATTGTACTCGGAGTTTTCTTTACGTTGTTTTTGCTTGTAGGTGAGCAGGTAGTCTTTACGGTATTGCTTTTTGGCAGATTTGATTTCTTCTACCGTTCCCTTTTCAAGCACCCCAACAGAATTAAGATACTGCCAGATAGGACTGTTCTGTTTTATCTTCCGCATTTGGTTTTGGTAGAGTTAAGATGGGTAATGTTTCAGGAACGATGCTTGAAAGAATTGGTGGAGGAATGAGATTATAATTTTTGTATTTCAGATTTTTGTAGTAAGGAGTAAGTTTAGTTTTGATGGGAGCATGATGCCCGCAAATGAGCAACGCTTGGTTAGCTTTCATAATACGGATTTCGTCATTGGTCATTAACGGACGTACCACTTTGCTTTTCTCTTTGTCCTTGTATTCATACTTTCCTAAAATCTGTTCCAGTTCTTTGGCTGTTTCCAGTGATGTACCGCTGAAATATAATTTAGCGAAGCAGTTGCTACGAATTGCCTCACTTTCATGCTTACCATATGTATTTACAAGCTGATTGAAATCCTGGATTATGAGCATGATTCCGGCACGGTGCTTGCGGACATTGGAAACGGCAAGTTGCAAGGTTGGAAGTTTTAAAGAGCTTGCCTCGTCTATCAAAAAGAAAATATCTTGCTCTCCATTCTGTGCAAATCTGCTCATGACATAACTGAAAAACTGCTCTGTAAAAATGGAAGTGAGAACGCAGTAATATTTCTGGTCTGCTACCGAGTTTTGAATATACAGAGCAGTTGGTTTTTTCCTAAACTCATCCATATTTAAATTATCAAACGATGTTACTTTAGCTACCGCAGGGTCATTGAAGATATTAAGAGCAGCCTTGCAGGAGGCAATGGTGCCACTGATTACTTTTTCGTCGTATGCAATAAAAGACTTGTATTCTGCAAAAAGAACTGCATCTGCATATTGTGAAAAGAGATGGTCCACCGCTTCCGGATTTCCGCCCATTTGATTAAGCAGGTGGCGGATATTGTATAAATTTTGGTACTCTATATCTTGAGTTTTTAAAATCGTGATTAACATAGTAAGGAGTGAAATCGCCATGTTCGTCCAAAACGGGTCTTTGCTTCCATGTCCGCCCAAAGAATTTTCTACAAGCATTGAAGATATTTTTTGTATGTCAGAATTACTGTTTGTCCGTGAAAGCGGATTGTACCCACAAGAAATTTTAGGATTGGAAAAATTGAGGACTTTAATTTCATATCCCTTTGCTTTCAAGTAGCCCGAAGACTTTAAAAATATTTCACCGCTCGGATCATGAATAATGAAACTGCCTTGCATGGAAAACAGGCTTGGCAGAAGCACTACAGTAGTTTTTCCCATTCCGGTAGAAGCCACTATCAGCGCATTTTGATAGGATTTTTTTACTGATAGTTTTTTATTGCCAGTCAAATTAAATCCATAATTCCAGGGGGAAAGCAAACTCCATGAAGAAGCGAAACTGGCCTTGTATTTTTTGTCGTCCGAACTGGCTACTATGCTTTCCGCCAGCCCGAGCAAAAAGCGGAGGATGCCCTCAATGATGGTTAGGAGCAATTCAATTGTTTTTATGAGTATATTCATGAGTTTTTTAATTCTTATCGATTCCATTTTTCAAGAGCTTAGAGAGTTCAGTAAATATTGCTTCTGCTATTTTGGATATTCCATAGAGGGTGATTAAAACCGCCTTCCACAAAATTTTGAAGATTGATTTTAATATTTCTTTGATTGCTTCCACCGCAATTACATTTGAATGTTTGGTGCAACTATGACCGTAGCTCCTTTGCTTTCAAAAAAGTCGGAGTAAAACTTGGAAACAATTTTAAATTCCTCGTCCTGCAAAGAATTTGTTGGCTCATACAAAAGGTAAATGGTAATGCCCTGCACGGATTGGAGTTGTACTTGGGATTCTAATAAAGCCTTAATAACATCAGGTTCTTCTTTTACTTCCTTTAACGTATTTTTATTGTAGAAACTAATTTGTGGCGTATGTTCCATGAGGTCGGAATAAATAAGGGCATATTTTTTATCCGCCGGGCTTTGTGCCAATTCATTTAAGGCATTGGCGACAGGATAATATATGGATGAGTTGTTTTCTCCTGTTGGCGCTAGTTCTGCTTGTGAAATAATAGTTGAAATACCAGTTCTAAATGTATCTATCTCTTTTTGCCTCTGAAATTGATTAGAAAGCCATTGATTCACTTTTGCAACCTTAACCTCTTGCATTGCATTGAAACTAACCTTTGTTAAATCGGAAAGTTGAAAGATGCCGCCGTTATATATGTTTTGATTGAAGCCATATAAGTTGAGAATATCAGTAGCTACTGGCCTGGAAAGAAATTTATCCGTAACATCCATTAGCACTATCGTTTGAGTGGTGGATGATTGATTAGCGGTACAGCCCATCAAAAAGACGGCTATACTAAGCAGGATGATTATCAGAGTTGTTTTCATGGTTTGGGTTTTTATATTTGTTAATGGTCTCATAAAATGTGATATGTGGAATATTGAGGGGCGGAGGAGTATCGTCGAAGCAATCGGGAACTACTTTACGGCAGAGCATATTAGCATTGATAAAAGCGCCGACTGCTTCAGCATAGATGCCCTTGATCCTTTCGATTGCGTACTCAGCACTCATAGTTGAATCAAGATGTTCATGCAGGGTCTGCTTGCTCGATAATTCATGCGCCACCTGTTCCCTGACTTTGGCTTCCTTCTTTTTCAAAAGCTCCTTTAGCTCTTTCAGTTTTTGCAGTTTATCCCTGTTCGCATCCAGTTCTTCTTTAGTGGGATAAAAGTAAAATGCGACAATGGCGGCGGCTAAGAATAGCCCGATGTTGAAAATGGTGAAATATAAGGGGTCAATATCCACTCCAATTTTTTTCTGAAATTGTGACCGGAGAAGAGAGATAATTGCGGAGAATACACTGATGCAGATAAAGGAAACAATGATTACCACCCTTCTTTTGAATGTAGTCTTTGCATCTTTGAACTGCCTGCCAGCAACATGCGCCCCAATACCGACTGCTAAGGAAACTGAGGAAGCTAAAAGGAGGCAATACAATTGATTGTCTCCGAAGATCGCGAAGGCTTGGGTATTCAACACTACTTCTGCTATGAAAAGAAAGAAGCTCAGCAAGAAAGAAATCAAGAGCCGCCTGGCAATTTCTGCAGGATTGTATCCGTCCAAGTCGCGCCTGTAGAGGGCAATATGTTTGTCCATCTCATCCGCTTCCCCACCTAGTCTTTTGTGGTGCATATCCGCCCAATTGGCATCTATCTTGCCTTGCATAGGATGCAAGGCGGGTTTTAAGATATGCAGGGCTTTCAGTGCCAACTGCTCGCACTGGACTTTGATGGGGATAAGGAAAGGAGCGAGTTTGTCCCCCTGTACGGCAGGCATATTCTGTAATCCCCAGTGTTTCCCGTTCGCAGATGCCGCTTTTAGTATTTTTTCCCGTTCGGTTTCAATGAGGATTTCTACTTCTTCCCTGCTTCCTGAATTTTGTTTGAATAATGGTTTCATGTTTTGTTGATTTAATTGTTGTTTGTTTTTTATTTAGAAATTTCAATTGTTTTGTTTCGACCTTTATTTTTATCTATTCTTGCTTCTCTCAATTCACGGTCTCGTTCCCATCGATTGAGTCCTTCAGCGTAGCGCTCAAATCGTGATTCGGCTTCCGAATAATCCGAGGTAGGAGCGAACAAGGGCTTTTCATTGCGGTCGTAAGTGGTATAGAAAACAGCGCTTTCATCGGTTGAAGAGAAATCCATGCGGATATATCCGATTATTTCTTCTTTGCCGTTATTCCGCAGTCGTTTAACGACTACCGGCTCAGACACGCTGTCCGCAATACTGAAGCGGGCATGCCTTTTTTCTTCAAATTCCTCGTATGGTTTATTATTCATGGCTATTGCATTGTTGTTAGTTGATAATGCTATCGTTCAAGGTTTGTCTTTTTACCCGGAGCAGATAGGGATTTGTTTTGTCGAAGCGTTGCTATTTCTTGTTTTTTCTCCTTTCGGTATTCAGCTATTCTTTCTTCCTCCTTTTGTATGGCATGTTCGGTTAGCGTGTGCCAAACCTTTCTTCCTAAACTTTCACTCATTACATTCCACTTTCCATCCTTGAATAGATAGTTGTATGCTTGAAAATTTGCCTTCTCATAAAATTCCTCAAGGGTAGAATTGATTTGTCGCATCAATTTTTCTTTCCTGTCCCGATGATATGCAATGGTCACGTCCCTTTGCGGTCTATCAAATGAATGGGTCTTAAGAATTTCTGGTTCACCCTCGCTGAAATGATATGCATAGGGAGCCTCAGGCAACGGATCAAGGTTCTTATGTAAGGCTGATAAGTCACCTAAAGCAATAATTGCATTGGCTCTTTCATACGTATTGAAATCGGTTAATAAGGTCTGTCCTACACCGGTCAAGTATCCGTCCGAGTGACAATACACCGATTTAACCTTCCCTGTTTTTTCTTGTAATACTCCTATTCTGCTGCGTGTGCTCATATTGATTTTATTTTTAAAAATTAACGGCTGCGGCCTTTGTTTTTCTGAACCTTTTTATTGCGGATGCGATTAATTTCATGCGACCTCGTTCCAGTAATTATGTCCTTTGTTTGGCCGGCAAATTGCATTCCCTCATCCGCTATTTTATTGCCAATGGCTTTGGCTTCCTTCTGTACAATAGGTTCCTCCTTTTTCTGTTCAGGCTTTCCAATTGCCGGAGAATTTTTAGCGAGGCGTGCTTTTTCCAAAAGCGGGCGTGCTTGTTCTTTAATGTCCTTTTTGAGTTCCCACAATTTTTGGGTTGGAGGAAATAATATATTGCCGTCTTTATCTTTGGCTGAGTATGTCGGGGGCTTGCCATCGCCGGGGAATTCAGTGTAGATTCTGGCGGCTACTATGCCTCGCTTTTCGCCCGAATCTTTAATAATGGCGGAAATATTGTGCTGCCCTTCACGCCAGGTTGTATATTCCAAAAACATAGTTTTCGGCCCGGCCTCTTTGGTTTGTTCTTTAGCGGCTGATTGGTCGCTACCGTTTGTTGAATTTGTTTGCGCTCCGTCATTCTGTGAATTTCCGTTTTCTGAATCGCTGTTTGTTTCCATGATACTTTTATTTAATTGTTATTGATTTGATTGTTATTTTTCAAGTGATAATCCATTGTTTGATTTTCTAAGTTTATTCAATTCCGCCTGCCGTTCTTCTGTTTTGGAGAAGACCGAAAAATTCTTTGCCGTGGTTCCTAAAACCTGCGCCGAAACGTAATGCTCTTGTAAAACTTTCGTATCGCTATGCTGCGAAATAACCTGGGTGTTAGAAATTCCGATGGAAGCTGAAAGCGATGAGAGATAGGTTTTTCGTAAAATCTTATAGCTGGCTTTTTTATTTTTTGAATATTCTGTTTGTTCCCAATAGTGGCTGAATGCTCGCCCTAAAAAGGTCTTCATTGTATTCCTGTCCATTGGTTCGTCATTTCCGATGATGTAGCGGTCAGTGCCTTTAAATTTTGAATATTCCAACTGCTCCAAAACTTCCTTTAACTCTGCTGTAATTGGCACCGATATTCTTTTCGGATTATCCTGTAGCCTGTTTTGCTGGCGGGAGACTTTGTAATCAATCACACTAAGGGAAAGCATCTCGTTATTTTGATTTGTCTCAATGTCCGACCACTTTGCACGAATAGTTTCCTCCGATCTTCTGCCGCTCATAATTCCAATTTTTATGGCGGGTAAGATCCAATCACGGTAATAATCCTTTGTTTCAGTTCCGACTTTGCGTTTCCCTAATTCAGGCTTTTGTACAGCTTCCACAAGAGCTTCAAATTCTTCTTTTGTCAGAACAGATATTTTATGCGTTTCCGGTTTTCTCAGTACCCCATAAAATGGATTTGTATTTATTTTTCCACTTTTTTTGAGATAGTTAAAAAATGTTTGTAGCGTCCCAATGGACTTATTATAAGTTCTTGGCGAAAGGTTACGGGCTAAGATGCTCTTATGGAATTTGCCCACCATGTCATCGGTAACTTCATTAATGCCTAATCCTTTTACTTTATATTCATCTTTTATGGAATTGATAAAAGCAAAAAAATGGTTTTCTACATTCTTGCAGTGGGATTCACACCTCGCTCTGCGCTTATGTTCAGGCACTGAATCCGCGCCACGCAGATATGCCATATAAGATGCCATTTCATTTACCAAAAGTGGAGTAGGGGTAGTCTCTTTCTCAATTTTGGGCGGAACAATTTCAACTGGAGCCGGGGTGAATATTTCAGGCTTTTTAGTTTCTTTTAATTCGTTTTGGAAAAGCCTCGCTTGTTCCAGCGCTTCTTCATATATCCTTGTGGTTAGATTTTTTGTGCGCCGTTTCCCGGTTTCTTTGTCATAGCCTATAACTTTATATGACAAGCATTCGGGATGTGGACAGGACTCCAGTGATTTGCCATTGAACCTGCAACCTGAAACAAGCGTATCGCAGAAAGAGCAATCGACTTTTAAGCCGAAGTCTCCCCTGCCTTTTGGATTTTGTAATGGTTTTATTTTAGTCATGGGAGCGATCATTGGGTTGTTAATTTTTCCACATCAAGGAGGAATTTTGCTTCTACAATATTTTTATTACTTACAGGTTTTGTAGTACGTCTTCCAATACTGTCAGGTATTAGCGCAGTTCCTTCCAATGCTGTTTTATAATGGGTGTATAAGTTTATTTCGGATTGAAGGATTTGGAGCCACGCCGACCCATATGCTTTTTGTAACTCCTGTACATTCATTTGGAGACAGGCGCGGTGCAGTTGGAAAGCCAGGATATGTTTGCGGCTGTTGCCCAATATTGGAATATTATTCTCTCTTAGGAATTTCTTAATCGAATTCATACTCGAATAAGAAAGAAGTCGCAACCGCTTTATATCTTTCAGGTAAATCACTTTGGTTAGTTCTTCCGTATTATCTATACCACCCGATGCCGCTAAATCTTTCATGCCGCCGATTTTATGTCGTGATTTATTTCATAATTAGCGGTCAACACTTCGGTCTTGGTTTTGTTGGTGTGTTTCGTAACCGCTATTTTTTTCTCTATTGAAAATGTCTGCCAGCCCCGCACTCTTGTATAAGTAGATAACATCTCGGAGGGATAGCTGCTTAGTAAAAACTTGCCTTTGATTTTGGAAAGCATATCAAGCAGGTCTTTAAAGTCTTGTTGGCTATATCCTGCATAATGCCCCATATCGCTATTGATATATGGAGGGTCGAGATAGAAAAAGGTATTTTCCGAATCCCGGACTTTAATAATTTGGAGGGCGTTATTACACTCGACCTGCACATTCTCCAGTCTTTCTGAAAGTTCCTTAGTAAAATTGTGCTTCTTAGTAGTGAGCCTTTTAGGCACGCTCACATCATTTC
>DATHOL010000339.1:0-3026 GCA_035484895.1 Bacteroidia bacterium
AACAGTTTTTCAATATAATCCCTGTCGCCTTGCGCGACTAAAAACTCACCTGTAGAAACGTCTAAAAATGCGACTCCAGCCACTTTCCCCTGCCAGTAAACACCTGCTAAAAAGTTGTTGGCGTTATGCTGTAGTATTTTATCGTTGTATGAAACCCCGGGTGTTACCAATTCTGTAATTCCTCGCTTCACTAATTTCTTAGCCACTTTCGGGTCTTCCAATTGGTCGCAGATGGCAACCCTGTGCCCCGCACGAACCAGTTTTGGCAAATAGCTGTCCATAGAATGATAGGGAAAGCCCGCGAGTTCTGTGGTGGCATTATTGCCGATGGATTTTTTGGTGAGCACGATGCCCAAAATATTTGCGACCATTTTGGCATCCTCACCGAAAGTCTCATAAAAATCGCCTATGCGGAACAACAAAATAGCATCAGGGTACTTGGCTTTAATGCCTTGGTACTGCTTCATAAGGGGAGTATCCCAAACCGGTGTGGGTTCTTTAATCATTGAGAGGCGAAAATACGAATAGTTGGGGGAAATCTTTATATTTGTTCTTGCATCTAATAATAAATTATAACAGAAATAATTATGAATATCTGTTGTTCTGCTGACTACCTTTCAAACAGTGATAAAATAACGGTACTTGTTGGGTTAGTTACGATTGTAGTTCTTGCAATTACGGCTAAAGTATTGTATGATACTTTTAAGGAAATTAAAGCAAGCAATGAAAAGAATGGAGCTGAAAATATGATTATTAAACATGTTGAATTTCATTATAGGATTTTACAAGGAATGGAAGTTCGTAATTCAATCAAAAACGGTGGAATATCAGCAACCCCACCAACTGTTAAGGGTCAGGAATCTTTCAAGGCTTTTTACGAAGATTTGGAGCATTCTTATAAAGAAGAAACACAAAAGAATCCAAGTAAATCAGAAACTGCTAAAATTATTGCTTCGTTTCAAGATATATATAATAATTCTGGTGGCAATTTCGGACACTATTTCAAAAATTTATATGCGCTTCTAAGATATATTCATAATATTAAAATAGAAGGTTTTGATAAATGTCAATACATAAAACTAATTAAAGCCCAATTATCAGAATATGAACTTTTACTCTTATATTACGATTGTATATGGATTAAAGGCGATAAGCAGGATGAAGATGAAATTGAATTTATGGAATTGGTAATTCAATATAACATTTTAACTGCATTGAATACAAATAGATTGATACACCCAATATTTCATAAAGGATTATTTCCTGAAAATAGTGAGATAGAAGTTTTATGTAAATAAGCAATGGATTATTGCCTGCTTATATTAGTGGCAATCCCTTTCCCCTAAATTGCCTATATTTGCGGAACAAACTCAATTTGTTATGTCATCAGTAACCTTAAATCTTCCCGACTCATTTGAATTAGACGGTAAAGAAGTATCGCTGATAGTTGCTACCAGCCTTTATGAGAAAGGTAAACTTTCATTGGGGCAAGCGGCAGAACTGGCAGGCTTAACCAAACAGACATTTGCGGAATTATTACGCAGGTATAATGTTTCCATATTTAACTATCCGGCATCTGATTTATCTTCTGACGTAAAGAATGCCTAAGCCAATTATTTCGGACACGAGTTGTTTTATCGTATTAAGTAATATAGGAGAACTTGAATTGCTTCGAAAAGTTTACGGACAAATAATTACTACTCCTGATGTTGCGCTTGAATATGGGCAAATTCTTCCTGAATGGAATAGCCTGTTTTCATTTATGGTGAAGGTTCTTCTTCACTTCGTCCCAGGTAAAAAAATTTGTTTCACCTCTTTTCATTCTCAATAATCTTTTATCAAGTTCCTTCTTATGGGAATCTTTAATAGCTATTTCGCTGGAAGGGATACTGTTCCAAAGTTCTTCGAGCAATAAAAGCCTCTCTGCCGTGCTTAATTTGAGGATATTTTGAACGGTTCTCATGAATCGAATTTTAAAATACAAAGATATAGCAAAAATCTTTTGCTTCCCGCATATCAATACAGCCTTTCCTTCAAATTCCCTATCTTTGCACCCATTAAAAACAAGAATATGTCTAAACACTGGTCACAATATCAAACTGATTTTGCTACTTATTTCGCATCGGAAGAAGTACAAAAGGATGTAGCTAAGGCAGCAGAACTTTTAAATGCCCACAAGCGGATTTTCTTTATTGGCAATGGTGGTTCCAACTCTATCTGTTCGCACATGATGGAAGATTATATGAAGATGGGACATAAGCATACCATGTCGTTTACCGATGCTGCTATGATTACCTGCTATGCCAACGATTACGGCTGGGAACGCGCCATGGAAGAATGGATAATTGCCCAGTTTTTACCGGGAGATTTATTGGTTGCTATCAGCAGTTCTGGCGAATCAAAAAATATTTTGAATGCTACCCGCAAAGCCAAAGAAATAGGTGGAAAAATTATTACCCTCAGCGGTTTCAATAAAGAAAACTCATTAGGCAAATTAGGCGATGCCAATATTATTATTCCGGTTAAAAGTTTTGGAATAGTAGAGAATTTTCACTCGATGTTGCTGCACATCATCCTTGACGATTTGCATTTGTAGGATTATTTCCGAATTAAAGAGATCCTTCGTTCCTCGGGATGACAAAGGCACGAACAGTGAGATTGTCATTCTGAACGTAGTGAAGAATCTCTTTTAAATGAGATTACTTTTCTTCCATGAAAGGATAGCGATAATCCGTAGGCGGTACAAAGTTTTCTTTAATGGTTCTTTGCGAGGTCCAACGAATGAGGTTAAACATAGAACCTGCTTTATCATTGGTTCCTGATTTTCTGGCTCCGCCGAAAGGTTGTTGTCCGACTACTGCTCCTGTTGGTTTATCGTTGATATAGAAGTTGCCTGCTGCATGAGTCAGCTTAGAAGTTGCTAATTGAACGGCTTGCCTGTCATTTGCAAAAACCGCTCCTGTCAACGCATACGGAGAAGTTTTATCTACTATATCCAATATCTCTTCAAACTTTTTATCATCGTA
>DATHOL010000340.1:0-2074 GCA_035484895.1 Bacteroidia bacterium
GTTTGAGTTTGATAACCTACATGTGAAATAACAAAGGAATAAGGACCGCCTGTAGGTAAATTATGATAGGTGAAAATACCCAGGGAATCCGTTTGCGTGGCAGCGCTTTGGCCGGTAGTTTGGTTTTTAGCAAAAACAGACGCGCTGGCTACCGGCTGTCCGTTCTCGTCATTTACCTGACCCTTGATTTGATTGACATTTTGGGCGTTGGCAATCAACTGGATATGACAACAGATTAGGAAAAACAAAAGCCGTTGCGCTTTGGTAATAGATCTAACCATGGAATTTCATTTCCTTATTATACGCAACTCCCCAACCATGCCCTTACTGTTAATATTAACTTAATAAGGGCCCCCGACGATGAAGCTATCGCCTTGTTTATGAAAACCGAAGTTATTGAGCAGCGCAATGCTCTTGAGTATATTGTAAAGCGAATCTTTTTTGTCTATTTTTCCAATAAACGACCGATTACCCAAATCTGCCTTGTTATATACGATTTTCGCATTGTAAATAATCTGCAATTGATCAAAAACTACATCCAGAGGATAGTTGTTAAATACATAGCTATCATCTTTGTCCTTTTCAAGATGTAAAATTCGGGTCGATGGTGTGTCGTAAGAAACGTCCTTTGAGGTTGCCACGGGCTCTGCAGTGGGGATATCGGGTCGCTTGTTTCTTTTCTTGAATATGAAAATATCTCCGGGGGTAAGGTAAAATTCTCGTTTTGCGGCTTTTACCATTACCCTTCCTTCATGCAGAATTACCTTTGTGGCATTATTCGCTTCAAATGAATATACCGTGAAGCGAGTGCCTAAAACCGTAATTAAAACGGAATTGCTGTGTACGGAAAATGGCTTGGCGACGTCCTTTGCGACGTTGAAATTTGCTTCCCCATTTAATATTACCTCTCTCTTTACGGAGTCAAAATTTTTGGGATAAGAAAGCGTACTGTTAGGCAACAGTTCCACTGTGGAACCATCGTTTAACGTTAGCGCCATTTTTTGAGGAGTATTATTAAAAATACTCTTTGCTGTTGCAACAGTCGCAGCACTATGGATACTAACCCGTTGTTTTTTAGAAATAAAAAGCCAGGCGAGGCCTGCAATCAGTAATACTGATGCCGCCACTGCCATCCACCTGACATACGAATAACGTACTTTGGGAGAAGCGGTATTTTCATTGATCTTATTCCATAATTTGCCGGAAATATCGGGCGATAAAACGTGAGCGGGCTCAAAGCCCTCCCATTCCTCCTGTCCTATGAAATTTTTCAATTTAACTCTAGTTTTCAAATGATGTGCTTTTTTATCTGCTTCAGCGCTTTGTAAATGTGCGATTCTACCGTTTTGGAAGAAACCGACAAGGTTTCCGCAATTTCTCTGTATGACATACCTTGCTCCCGGCTCATCTCAAATACCTGTTTTCTCACAGGGGGCAAATCATTAACGGCTTCCGATATTCTTTTCTGTAACTCAGCACCCCTCATTTTTTCATTGGTACTGTCAATCCCTTTTTCAATAACAATCTCATCAAGACGGGCAGTTACCGCGTCTTTGTTATTATACTTTCGCAAAAAATCAATAAGTAAGGTAGTGGCGATCCTGAACAACTGTGTGGAAATAGTGTATTCTTCCTGCAGGGTATGGCGGCATTGCCAAAGTTTAGTAAATGCCATCTGAACGACTTCTTCCGCTATATATTCGGATTTCGTTTTGTATAGAATGAAGAAATAAAGTTTTTGATGGTACTGATCAAATACTTGTCTGAAGTATAATTCGTCGCCATCCTTTAATTCCTTAATACTAAGCAACATGTTAAAAATTATTCTAATCTGCGGCGAATGTATATAAATAACGGTTTATCAATTGCAACATAAATGAAAAATAAATATTTAATAATGTTACCACCTTGCCGATTTTGGTTATACATATTACATATTTGCATAAAGTGATGCGGTTTGCGGAGGAAACAACTACAGTCTAAAATACATATATTCTGTGAGCTGGAATAGCTATATTGTAAGCCTAACTTTCTTTTTAAGCGCTTATGAAATTTGCACTATTATTTTTACTGG
>DATHOL010000341.1:0-5902 GCA_035484895.1 Bacteroidia bacterium
AGTTATCAACTTAAAAGGACTGCGGCACTATATTGACAATAAAATTAATGCTTATGCTAAAAAATTCGGACAAGATTTTTATATGCAAATATTTCGATTAAACGGGTGGGCAATTCCTGCCAATGGTAAAATTTCAAGAAAACCAGGGGTTGTTGGGAAATTCACTATTGATATTATTTATGGTCGTTTCCCTAAAGAGGTTTTACCACAACTGGAAGGTAATAATAGGTTTAATGAAATAGGAATGCGGCTCTATAAACATTTCCAATTTCTTACACCAGAAGGTGTCCAAAAATTAGAACAATTTATAAAAGATTCAGTGAAGATTATGGAAAGATGCCATAATTGGAGCGAGTTTGTTTCAGAACACGCAAAAGCATTCGGACATCCATTCCAAACCAGTCTTTTATTTGAGAGTTAATCCTTATCCCAACGCTTTTTGGCTGCTTTTTTGGCTATTGCCTTACGTTTCTTAGCGTTTAAACTCTTTGCCCGTGCTTTGCCCCCTAATTTACCCAATGAAACGGCGGCGGCGTTCTTTCCCTCATCAGGATTTGCCTCTATTATTTCGCCTGTGGCTATCTTAGCAATTAATACAGCCCGTGAATTACTATCTTTGGGACGCTTTGGGTTTTTCATAAGTGCAAATATATACACTTAATGAATTTACCCGCCAAATGTTAAATTTCAAACTGAGCCACTACCGACTGAACAACTATCAAGGTTAATCATTCAAAATTTGTTATCTACCCGCCCCCTCTTCCTTGCTCCGGCGGTTTTACATACCCTTCCCTTCGCGGGTCTTGCGGGGTGCTTATCCATTTAACCGTAGCCCGTGTAGGCACATTGTTCTGGTAGCTTGCCATTCTCATTTCTTCGGGCAGGTTTTTGCAATAAAGGCTTAATAGTTTGTTCACTACCGTTACATTGCCTTTTTGGGCCAGTTCAAAGGCTATTTCCAGCAATTGTTCTTTCCGGCTGCGGAAGCATATATCCTTCAGGTCTTCAGACTCCATTGCATATTGGCGATCTTCTTTCAGCCAGCGGTAATGTGTGCGTGTGGTTATTTTAGCCATTTTAGCAGCCTTGCTTATATTGCCGAAACAGACTTCCATGGCATTCAGCATAATGGCTTTTTTCTTTACTATGGCTTCTGCGGTTCTTTTCATCTTTCCTAAATTTTATGCAAGTATAGAAGCTGAAATATCGGTTTGCTGAAAAGTCATTGACCGACCCCACCCCACATGCCATGACACTATATAGGTCCCTCTATTTAGTGTTTTAGCCTTTGTGTAAATCTGTGTCCTCCGTGTCTCCGTGGTGAGCCACTTGCAAAAACTTGTCATCTTCCCCGAAAGTCAATTACTGTTTTTGTGTAGTAAATGCCACGCATAGTTATATGTCACAGTTGTAGTTTTTTTGTGTCACACTTCAACATATTGATTACCTGAATTAAAACCTAATGTCGCACTTTTGAAAACCGTTCAAAAGTGTGCCATATAAATTTTCAGTTTTTACGTGAAAAATTAATATTGGCGAATACAATGACAAAAAGCTTACTTCAGTTTGATTTCTTCCCCGCGTTTGTTGAGTATTTTGTACTCAAGGAAGTGTAAAGAATCAAGTTCTTTTATTTTAAGCCCGTTTTTATATTTGCTTATCCATTTTCGTTTTAAGGACGAGAATAGTCCTTTATTTATATAGGCATAAATGAATGGATTAACCAAAAGAGTCACATCTTTTTCATTTTGCCCCGTAACTATAAAGCGGAGGGTATTTTCAATCTTATCGGTAATCAGGAACGAAGGTTCCACCTCGCCGGTACCTCCACAAGTGGGGCACTTTTCAAGGGTATCAATAATAGTCTGTGGACGAACACGCTCGCGGGTAATTTGTACCAACCCGAATTTACTTGGTGGCAGTATGTGATGCTTAGCCTTATCAGGCTTCATCATATCTTTAAACAGCTTAAAGAGTTTGGCACGGTTTTCGGCATTATACATGTCAATAAAATCGACTACTATAATACCACCTATATCGCGAAGCCTTAACTGGCGGGCTATTTCAGCAGCAGCTTCCAGGTTTACATCCAGAGCATTGGTCTCCTGGTCGTTTTTCGATTTGATGCGGGTACCGCTGTTTACGTCTATAACATGCAAGGCTTCGGTATGCTCAATAATCAGGTAAGCACCGCTGGAAAGCCCTACTGTTCTTCCGAAAGAGGCTTTTATCTGGCGGTCAATTCCATAATGATCGAAGATAGGAGAGGCGCCTTTATAAAGCTTAACAATATTTTCTTTTTCAGGAGCTATGGTATGTACGTACTCTTTAATTTCTTCGTAAAGAATTTCATCATCTACCGCTATATTGCTGAATGATGCATTTACGGTATCCCTTATGGCTACTGAAGTACGGCCCATTTCGCCCAATACCTTTTTAGGGGCGTGAGCGCCTTTCAGGTTATTGAAACATTCTTCCCATTTTTTTACCAATGAATCAAGGTCCGCGGTAATTTCTTCCACGCTTTTTTCTTCGGCAACAGTACGAATGATGATACCAAAGCCTTTGGGCTTGATATTGTCCAGCAACTTCCTTAGCCTGTCTCTTTCTTCAGGGGTCCTGATTTTTTGGGAAACTGCAATTTTTTCAGCAAAAGGAATTAATACCAAAAACCTTCCGGGAAAAGTAATTTGGGAAGTAATACGGGGGCCTTTGGTAGATATGGGTTCTTTTGCAATTTGAACCAATACATTATGGCCTTGCTGAATCTGCTCCTGGATTTTGCCGTTTTTTGGAATATCGGGAAGCATTTTAAAATACATGAGGGAAGATACCTTAGCCTTACCGCTAATAGCCCCTTGTGTATAATAGTTTAGGGACGAAAACTGAGGGCCTAAGTCGTAATAATGAAGGAAGGCATCCTTTTCGTAGCCTACATTAATAAAGGCCGCATTAAGACTGCCGGCTATTTTACTTACCTTACCAAGATAAATATCGCCGACTGAAAATTGAGAATCGTTTCTTTCCCTCATGATTTCCACCAGCTTCTTGTCGCTGACAAGCGCGGTGACCACCTCTGTAGGAGTAGAATTGATTATAAGCTCGTTGCTCATAAATTAAGTTTGTTATTGAAAATTTTTGTAGGCTAATAATTGTTTGCTCATTCCCCTGTGTCACAGGAATGGCTATTAATGAACCATACGGGTTCCTAACATTTCCGGGTTTTATCATTAGCCGATTGATAAAGCCCAATAAGGTTGTGGTTATATGTGACAATAACCCAATAAGATATTTTTCTGCTCTTGGCATTAAAATAGATAAAAAGATAAAATAGATGAGAGATAAGCAATGAGTGATAAGATAATAGGCTGTTCGCTTATCTCTTATCACTCATCTCTTATAGCTTATTTAGCGTAAGCGTTTTTTATGCCTGTTTTTACGTAAGCGTTTCTTTCTTTTGTGGGTGGCCATTTTATGGCGTTTTCTTTTCTTTCCGCAAGGCATGATTGAATGAGATTTATAAGTTTGTTATTTGATTGTATCGTTTTCTAATTTCTCTTTTATGTACTTGTCAATATCTGCTTTTATAGCAGAATCGGGCGCGAAGATACGGTATTTTTTCAGATTAGCTATGGCTTCCTGTTTATTTCCACTTTCTTCATACGATTGGGCCAGGTATAAATAGGCTTCTTTATAGCTCGGGTCTATCTGTAAAACCCTCTTAAAGCGATAGATAGCCTTAGGTAATTGGTTGGAACGGATAGAAAATTTACCCAATGCAATTTGGGCGTTCCGGTTGTTAGAATCTTTCCTCAATACGCTTTCAATGGTTTTTATTCCGAGCATGGGGTTGCTGCCATCCACCATACATTCACCTAAACCTACTTGGGCATCGGCATAATTGGAATCAATCTTAATGGAACTGGCAAAGCATTTTTGCGCCTGTTCAATAAGCACATCCTTTAAGCCGGCTTTACCAAGTGATGAATAGTCATAAAACTGCTGGCCGGCATGTGTCCATAAACCTGCTGAGTTTTGAAGGGCAGCCAGTTTTTCGGTATAATAAGCTGATATGATAGGCTGCCCAATACTATCAAGAGTTTGAATAAGATGGGCATAGATATGTTGTTTAGCACTATCGGGTGAATTGGATAATGCATTTTTAAGGCGGTCAACCAGTTGTTTTTCGTTTGCAGGAATAGAATCCTCAGATGCTTGAATAATCTGGTCGAAATCAACAGCATTACCCGCATGGGCAGATGCCTGCTGGCCCATCGGATTTTCCGTAGGTGGCGCTTTACGATTAATAAAAAATAAAGCCGCAAATAAAAGAAAACCCCCGACAACAGCGAGCCATTGTCGGGAGGTTAATTTAGACATGGAGTAATTTTGTTACTTTACAGCTTTCTTTACTTTTTCAGAGAACTTCTTGGAAGGTCTGAAAGCTGGAATGTAGTGCGCCGGAAGGTTAATGGCAGTGTTTTTAGAAATGTTTCTAGCTACTTTTGCCGCTCTTCTTTTGATAATAAAATTACCAAATCCCCGTAATGAAACGGTTTCTTTGTGGATGATGTGTTCTTTCACCGAGGTCATAAAGGCTTCAACGGTGGCTTCTACCATTGCCCTTTCGATACCGGTTTTTTCGGAAATCTCCTTTACAATTTCTGCTTTTGTCATGACATTTTGAATTAAGGTTTACACAAAAGTATGAAAAATGTAATTCGCCACGCAAAATATTTTCTCCTTTATTTTTTTATATACTCAAGAAAAGCAAAAGGATAGGGGTTTTTTTCATCAGCCGGATGCTCTGAAATCAGCGTTAATGCCCATTTTTCCTGATTTATGTCAGGAAAATAGGCATCACCTTCAAAATCACCATGAATTCGGGTTAAATATATTTTATTGGCAATATCCATCGATTGCCTGTAAATTTCCGCGCCGCCAATGATGAAGACCTCATTTTCGCCTTTAGCCAGAGCTATTGCTTCATCTATGGAGTGAACAACTTCACACCCCTCTATTGCAAGAGTTGTATCCCTGGTTACTATAATATTTCTCCTGTTTTTTAAAGGCTTTCCAAATGATTCATAGGTTTTCCGTCCCATTATTACCGAATGATTCATGGTTAAGTTCATGAAAAACTTCATATCGGTGGGCATTCTCCACAATAACTTATTGTTGCCTCCGATTACATTATTATTTCCTGCTGCGGCAACCAGTGAGATTATCATATTTAAACGGCTATTGGGGCTTTAATACTAGGATACGGGTCATATCCTTCCAGTGTGAAGTCGGAGTATTCAAATCCGAAAATGTCTTTTACTTCAGGATTGATAAGCATTTCAGGTAATTTGCGGGGCTCCCTGGAAAGTTGCAGTTTTGTCTGTTCCAAATGATTCAGGTATAAATGGGCATCACCAAAGGTATGAATAAATTCACCCGGTTTTAAACCGCACACCTGGGCTATCATTAGTGTTAATAGGGCGTAAGAAGCAATGTTGAAAGGCACTCCCAGAAATACATCGGCACTGCGTTGATATAATTGGCAAGATAATTTCCCTTCACTCACATAAAATTGGAATAACACGTGGCAAGGTGGTAATTTCATTTTATCAACTTCGCCTACATTCCAGGCATTTACAATCAACCGCCTTGAATCAGGATTCTTTTTAATCTGGTTAATCAAGTTTGTAATCTGGTCAATGTGTCTGCCATCGGCTGTAGGCCAACTTCTCCATTGGTAGCCATATACGGGGCCTAAATTACCTTCCGCATCGGCCCATTCATCCCAAATAGTAACTCCGTTTTCTTTTAAATAGTTGATATTGGTATCGCCTTTCAAAAACCAAAGCAGTTCATATATAATGGAACGTAGATGGAGTTTCTTGGTTGTTAAGGCCGG
>DATHOL010000342.1:0-3093 GCA_035484895.1 Bacteroidia bacterium
CTGGCGTAAAATTTGTTCGGCTTTTTTGGGCTCGCTCCAGAAATCAGGAGCTTCGGTAGTAGATTCTAATTCGGCTATTTTAGTTAACTTCTTTTCTACGTCAAAGATGCCCCCTCAACGCGTCAAAGCGCTCCTTCACATCCTTAATCTGCTCGTACGTTATCATTATTATTATGCGTATTAGGAATAAATATCGGGGTAAGTGGCCGGGTCAACTTCATTCATAATGCTGTAAACAGCATCAAAAATATCGTCGACACTGGGTTTTGAGAAGTAATCGCCATCGGAACCATAAGCAGGGCGATGCTCTTTACTTGTCAGGGTTTTCGGCGGAGAATCAAGGTAGGAATAACCACCCTGTTCTTCCAAAGCCTTTTGCATCATATAAGCAGTTGCTCCTCCAGGCACATCTTCATCAAGGAACAATACACGATTTGTTTTCTTAATTGAATTCACAATCATATGAGTAAGGTCGAAAGGCAATAAGGTTCTTACATCTATAATTTCTACTGAAATATTATAAGGCTCCAGTTGCTGCGCTGCTTCCAGGGACATACGGCAAAGCGGGCCATAGGTAACAATGGTTACATCCTTGCCTTCTCTGATTATTTCAGGTATACCTAACGGGATTTTAAAATTACCCATATTAGTAGGCCTTTTTTCTTTTAAACGATAACTATTTAAAGGTTCAATCATTAAGGCTGGTTCATTTGAGGCCAGCAAAGTATTATACATGCCGGCTGCATGGGTCATATTGCGCGGAACACAAACATACATTCCTCTAAGTGCATTTAACACCATGCCCATTGGAGAACCGCTATGCCAAATACCTTCGAGCCTGTGCCCTCGGGTACGGACAATTACAGGGGCACGCTGGGTTCCGACCGTACGATATGCAAGCGTAGCAAGGTCATCACTCATTATTTGCAGAGCGTATAATAAGTAATCTAAATATTCAATTTCGGCTATTGGGCGGAGGCCGCGCATTGCCATGCCTATCGCTTGCCCTACAATGGTTACCTCACGGATACCGGTATCAAAAACTCGCTCTTCTCCATATTTTTTCTGGAGATTTTCCAAACCTTGATTAACATCTCCTAGTTTACCAACATCCTCGCCGAATACTAATACGTTCGGGTATTTTTCAAGAATGGCATCAAAATTATCCCGTAGTATTTCATGGCCATTTACTTGTGTCTCTTCTGCATCATAAACAGGGCTTTGCTCAGGTACGTTTAGTGCATCAGAAGTATAAAGTAATGAATCGTACTTCTCCCTATTTTTAGCCAGGAATTCATTACTAAAGTCTAGCAATTCCTGTCTTTCCGGAGTTTTTTCGTTTCTGGTTATCCTCAGCACATTCTTTATTGCAGATACCAAATCTCTTCTTAATGGTTCCTTTGTAGCTTTCAACTCATCTATTGCTTTAGCAATAGCTATATGTTCGGCTGAAGCAACAGAAACTTTTTGCAAAAATTCAATAACAATAACTTGTTCCTTCTTTATTTCATCTAAATATTCTTTCCAAGCTCTGTTTTTAGCATCTTTAACATCTGTTTTGGCTTGTTCCTCCAATTGAGTTAGCTCGGCTTCAGTGGCAATAGCAAATCTCAATATCCATTCCCTCATTTTCTTAATACCGTCAAAATCCTTCTCCCATTGAAGCCTTTCAGGAGTTTTATAACGCTCATGCGAACCCGAAGTGGAATGTCCTTGCGGTTGGGTGCATTCTTCTATATGAAGTAATATCGGTACATGTTCTTTACGGCAAAGTGAAGCCGCTTTTTCGTATGTTTCGCATAATGCTGAATAGTCCCAGCCTTTTACTTTTAGTATTTCGTAGCCCAGGTTATTCTTGTCTCTTTGCATTCCCTTAAGAGCTTCGGATATACTGTTCTTGGTTGTTTGATAGTCTTTAGGTACGGATATTCCATATCCATCGTCCCAAACAGAAACAAGCATAGGCACTTGCATAACGCCGGCAGCATTAATGGCTTCCCAAAACATGCCTTCAGAAGTACTGGCATCGCCAATAGTTCCAAAAGCTATTTCACTTCCGTTTTTACTGAATTTTTCAAAATCAGGAATTTGAAGAGCAGGCGTATTTCTATATTGCTTCGAAGCCATAGCTAATCCCAATAAGCGGGGCATTTGGCTACCTGTTGGCGATACATCAGAGGAAGAATTAAACTGTTCTGTTAAGTTAGCCCAGGTATTATCCGGATTAATGGAGTGTGTGGAATAATGTCCGCCCATTTGGCGTCCGGCAGAACTTGGCTCTGCTTGCAAATTGGCATGCGCATAAAGCCCTGCAAACCATTCCTGAACCGTTAATAAGCCTTTTGCAAACATAAAAGTCTGGTCGCGGTAATATCCTGAACGAAAATCGCCGGGCATAAATACCTTAGCCATGGCAACCTGTGCAATTTCCTTACCGTCGCCGAATATTCCAAACTTAGCTTTGCCTTGCAAAACCTCTTTTCTTCCCAGCACACTGGCTTCCCGGCTTTCCATGGCAATACGGTAATCCCGAAGAACTATATTCTTAAATTCAGAAAAAGAAATTTCTTTCTTTTCTGATATTCCGCTTATTTCCTCTTTACTAGACATGAATAAAGGCTTGTTGTAATGTTGGCAAACTTACATAATTTAGAATAATTAGGGAATAAAAAATTAATGAGCAGCTAAATCCCTTGTGAATAGATGCAACAGGTTTTAGGAACATTGGTAGATTTGCACAAAAAATTCAAGCTTTTCATTCATACAACTTTAAGTGGAAAGCATAGCTGCTTAATGACAAAGAATATATAGACAGGCGTGGAAACAATTATTAAATACAGGCAGTTTTTTATAATGATAGCATTGTGGATGGTCGTTTCCATAATTGGTGGCCCTGTAAATATTGGTTTTATTGCTTTATGCGTATTGCTTCTAAAACTCCGGAATAAAGATACCGAATTACTGGCAGGGCTATGGTTTGTATGTACTATGTCTGATAGCCGGCTCGAAGTATTTAAAAGTTTTGAACAGGCTAAATATGCTTATATAGTTTTACTCACAATATTTATTTTATTAAATGCAAAAAAATATGCT
>DATHOL010000343.1:0-2109 GCA_035484895.1 Bacteroidia bacterium
TCCAGCGTGTCTCTTTTAGCTTTCAGTTCCTTGAGTTCGGGTAAATCTTCGATGAAACTATTATCCTGATGAAAGAAATCGAATGGCGAATATGGAGGCGCAATAACAGGCCCGGGAGGTTCATAAAAGTTAATCTTATCCTGCACTGCCCTCAACTCATCGTCTAACGCAGCCACGGTTCTTTTAGTAACACCCTTCACATCATTCTTCTCCAACCAGGTTGCATAGTACTTGCCATTAGCATCCAGGTTATATCCTTTAAATCCCTTATCTAATTCAGAAAGCGATGGGTTTTCCTGTTTCAATAAACTATCTACAAGGGCATATTTCCGGTGCAGCAAACCAGTATCTTTATTCATCAAATATCCTATTCCTTCTTCTTTACTGTCAAAGCTCCTTTTGCCGGCATCAATACCAAAAAAATTATTGAGCCCTTCATATTTGTCTAGTGCTGTATTGGAATTATATCCGGCTTCCTGCGCTCCTAAAGACTCTAAAAGTTTTGCACCGAAAACACTATACCCCTGGCTTCTGGCATAGGTATATATGTCAATACCTTCATTTTCAATAAATCTCCGGTGAGAATCAACCAGGCCGGAACTTTGAGGGATAAGTTGTTTGTTTGGCTTGATATTATTTTCAGTTGCAAATACCCCCGTAGCATATGTCACTTTGCCATCCGACCCTATTGTTACCTTATAGTTTCCATCAATTCCCGGAGCGGCGTCTTTTTTCTGTGCATCCCCCTTTGACTTTTCAGCACTTTTAGATTTACTACTGGGCTTTTTCTTTTTATGAGGCATTTTTATTTCAATTTTAACAATTGAGAATAGTAAATATACGCTCTAAAAAGGTTTTAATGCATAAAGTCATTGACTGTAAATATTTTGGTTTTTGATATACAACAATAGAAATAAGAGTAATCATCCAATGATACCGGTGCCCCTCCCAGAATTACAATAAGTTCTACCCCTTTTTCCCTACCCCGGTCATGCACCTTCCAGGCTTCATCCCGGAAGGTGGTATCTATGATGCCATTTACATTGCAAATTACTTGCCCTTAATTGTGCCGGAGGTAACATAGCGGTCTCGTTGCCAATTTTCCTTCTTTAAGAGAATAGTATAAAAGGTTCTGTTATCTTCCATGCTTCCCAAGTCCAACTTTAAAAATTCTTTAAAGAAAGAAGTATCTAAATCGGTTTGTACAAAGCGGTTGTCTTTTATTTTAAACCTGTAAATCCAATAAGGTGAACCCTCCCATTTATCATCGCCTGCATCGGCATTTTTACCATGGTCATAATTATCCTGCCTCCCATGATCAAGAATAACTCCGTTTTTCAAATCAACATAAACATAGCCTGATTCTTCTGCAATAGGATTAAATTCATCTTGTTTTGTAAATTTTATTTCATTTATTGTCCTGTTTAATAAAAACAGAACTGCCCGTCCTTTCCAGTCAACAAGGTTTATAATAATTATTTTGTCACTCATAACTAAATTCAGGGGTACTTGTTCCCCTTGCAGAATAATCCGCTTCAATCCTTCTTCTTTCAAGTATTTGAAGTCTACCGGATCCCATTTAACATCAGTATTAGTTATAGTATCAGACATACTATTCAACGAACAACAAACCAATCCGTTTTGATACCATTTAACTTTTATTGTATCCTTTCCTATTATGGTATCAATAGGAATAAGAAAGTGGCTATCAGTGTTTTTGTCCTGTGGTTTTACAAATACATTTCCTGAATCAGCTTTTACACTTTTTTCTGTTGCCTTCTTTTTACCCTGCTGGCAACCTATTAAAGCTATGCCATAAGATAGTAGAACCGATACCGTAAAAAATGCACCTCTTTTTTTCATATATATATTTACTTTGTTGACTATTGCCGAAAAGCGAATGACCTATTTATGTTTGGAAGAAATCTTCGAATTTCTACTTTGCAGCACGCATGGTAAAAAACTGACAAATCATCAAACGAGACCAAGTCCTCCGTACCTTTATTATCAAAATGACATGCGTTTCCTCCATCATCTACAAAAACCCGGTTCCGGATTTTATATTTGTAAGCCACATATGGAGCATCAGATGGGTGGGGAAATATTTCC
>DATHOL010000344.1:0-5513 GCA_035484895.1 Bacteroidia bacterium
GAAGAAGTAGCGAAAAAAATAATGCATCATGCAAAGGCACTTGGTGGAATCTCAAGGCTTACATTCCAAATGGATGGAGCGGATTTGCCACATGAAAAATTGATGCGTTCGATTGAATTAATTGACACTAAGTTAAAGCCAATAATTAACAATATAAGTTAGCAAATATTAACTAAGCAACAATTAAATTCTTCATAAATCATGGAACAGAAGCAACAACAATTTAAAAAACAGGGAGCACTAAAAATTCTTGTGTTCGCAGCATCATTGAGGGAAGGCTCACTAAATGAGCATTTGATTAGACTTGCATCGAATATTATCATGAAGAATGGTGGTGAGCCAGACCTTGCTTTTATGAAGGATTTTGAATGCCAATCATTCAATGGAGATGTTGAAGGCAAAGACGGTATGGATCCAGGTGCTGATAGATTTCAACAGAGACTTCTGGCCAATGATGCTCTTATCATAGCTGCTCCTGAATATAATGGTAGTATGCCTGGATATTTGAAGAATACCATTGATTGGGTGTCCCGTTTTCGACCACAACCTTTTAATGAAAAGCAGGTATTATTAATGTCGGCTTCCCCATCTATGGCTGGAGGCAGCCATGGACTATGGTCACTTCGTATTCCACTGGAACATCTTGGTGCAAGAGTTTATCCTGAAATGTTTTCTTTAGCGGTGGCCCATAAAGCATTTAAGGATGATAATATTCAGGATACTACTTTAGCCAAAAGATTTGAATCTACTATTGTAGGATTTATGGAACTTGCGGAAGCTCAAAAAAATTACCCGTGTGCGAGGACAGCCTGGGTGGAGTTTTTAGGTGAAAAGACCGATTCAGTGACTGATAGGGTTGAAAAATAAAGACTAAAGCCTCAACCCATGATTCATTTCTTAACTGTTTGTTTACGTATTCGACTTAGAGTTTCCTTTGTAATTCCAAGATAAGAAGCTATGAGATGTTGAGGAAAGCGTTGAAGAAATTCCGGATATTGCTTCTTAAAGTCTTCATACCGTTGCTCAGCAGTTAAGCTGATGGAGGCATTCAATCTTTTTTGAGAAGCAAACGAATAATTCTCATCAATCCTGATTCTCATTTCCACCCATGCAGGTATAATATTGAGTATTTCTGAGTCACTTTTAGTGAGAGCAAGCACATCAGTATCCTCCCAAGCATCTATATTATAGGCTGAAGGAACAAGCATAGTAAAGCTTTCACGGTCTACCGCCCACCATGTTTCAATGCAGAGACGAATAATATGTTCTATGCCTTGATCATCAACTCGGTATTGGCGCATAGCACCTTTAACTATAAAGGCCGTATATTTACATACCTCACCGGCTTGAAGCAAGTATTGCTTCTTCCTTATCTTCTTTGGAACAAAAACGCTCTTAATTAACTCCACTTCTTTTTCTGATAGTGGGGTTTTGGAACGCTCTTTGATATATGTTAAAAGAGATTCGTACATCAAAAGTTAGTTTAATACCTAATTACAAATATAATGATTCTTGAAAATCAGCGATTATTATGTATAGCAAATACTTCAAAAGCATAAAAATTACATGCCCTTCTTAATCTTGTTGATATTTGTCAACGTTATTTTTTACCCTTTATCATCATCAGAACCTTGGGTGCTTGGTAACTTTGCGGTACAAAATTAATTAATAAAAGATAGTATGAAAACACTGGAAAAAAACATAGAAGTTATCCAAAGAAAGATAACAAGAATCCATACACCTAAAGATGAACCGGGCTTCTTGGGAGCAGGACACATAGCCAGACGTGTTGTAGGAGGAAGTTTTCTTGAAACAGATCCATTTATTTACCTAATGGATGATATTCTTGATAAAAAGGATAAATCACCTGCAGGGGGTGCGCACCCGCATGCGGGCTTTGAAACAGTATCTCTACTTGTAGATGGTGAAATAACAGAAATGATGGAATCAATGAAAGCAGGAGACTTTCAAATCATGACGGCTGGCAGTGGAACTATACATACGGAGCCAATTCTGCAACCCACCAAAGGAAGATTGTTTCAACTATGGCTTGATCTTCCTAAGAAAGATAGGTGGACTAAACCTCGTCTGCAAATAATGCCAGCGGAACACGTACCTTCCTCAGATAACAATGGAATCAAATTGAGGCTGTATTCTGGTTCTTTGGATGGTCTTAATTCTCCGGTTCAAAATTATGTATCTCTTATTGTTGCCGAGTTTGAATTAAAACCAAACCTTACCACAATTCAGCAAATCCCTGCAAACTTCAATACATTTATTTATGTTATTAGCGGTAGTGTAAAGGTTGGTGAGGATTCAAAACTATTAAAGAAAAATCAGGTAGGATGGCTTAACCTCTTTGAGGATGATTTATCAAGTGAACTCAAATTAGAATCGGGAGAAGAGGGTGTTCGTTTTGTACTGTATTCAGCAAAGCCTTTGCGTGAAGGTATAGTTTCTTACGGCCCATTTATTGCCGATACTCCTGAAGATATTCAAGAATTGTATCAGAAATACAGCATGGGAAAGTTCACTCATATATCAACTGCCCCTGAAAGCCAAAGAATAACTTTTTAATATAATGTGGAAAAATGTAACCAGGCAAGTTTAATTATCAAAAATTAAATACCAGTCATAAATTTGCAAGAAAAAACGTAAATTTCTACTCCGAAAATAGTATTAGTATTTTTCTTTCTTTATTTGACGAAGAATATTTCAAGTAATAATCAATAATAAAATACCAAATGACTACGTTAAAAAAGGACTCTGAAACCAAGCGCATAGTTGTAACTAAGAATGGCCCATATATTGTTCATGGTGCAATACCATTGCAAATACAAAAGATAGTTCCTAATGAAGAGGGTATGTCTTGGGATTGGGAGGAAGGTAAGACATTTGCAACTGGAAATGAATACAGATTATGTCGTTGTGGCCAATCTAAAAAACTGCCATTTTGTGATGACAGTCATTTAAAAGTTCACTTTAATGGAAAAGAAACAGCAAGCCGTGCCCCATATTCTAAGCAGGCGGAGGTGATGGATGGTCCAACATTAGTTTTAAGTGATGAAGAAAACCTCTGCGCTTTCGCAAGATTTTGTGATCCGGGTGGCAAAATATGGAGTTTAATTGAGCAGACAAATAATCCCAAAGCCCGTGCCTTAGTTATAAGAGAGGCGATGCATTGCCCCAGTGGCCGGTTAATAATTCACGATAAGAAGAATGGTGAGCAAATCGAAGATGTTCTTAAACCGGCGATTGGATTAATAGAAGATACTGCCCTTGGGTGTAGCGGGCCACTTTGGGTTCAAGGTGGTATTCCTGTCGAATCGGAAGATGGTAAGCCTTACGAAGTACGTAATCGTGTAACTTTGTGCCGTTGCGGAGCATCGGATAACAAGCCATTTTGCAATGGAAGCCATGCCAGTATTAAGTTTAATGACGGTCTTATTTGATAATGCTTATATTTAATAACTATTAAAATAAAAATATGGAAAACAATCCTGTGTTAATGCATATTGAAAAACTTACTTTAGAGGAGCAGCAATTGTATGCTAAAGGAAGTAACTTAACAGATGAAGAGGTTAAGCGACTCCATAAGATTAAGGTTGAATTAGACCAGTATTGGGATCTTCTGCGCCAGCGCGAGGCACTCCAAGATGCCGGGAAAAATCCCGATAAGGCATCAATTCGTCCTGAGGGTACTGTAGAGAATTATGAACAATAGGTTTACGGTTGCGCCAATATTTAGGTATTAAGTAATCACTTAAATGTTCTGAAAAAAAGTAGGACTTTAAAAATCTATACTAATTGGTGTGCTATGGTATTACCATTTGGTTGATGAAAAGTTCCTTACTTTTGGAAGCAGATAAGTAACAATGAACAATAACCTTTCTTTAAGAACAGTAAATGTAACACGCTATCTTCAACCTTTACGCGAAGGTGGTTCTTTGCCTGCATTGGCCGAAGCTGACGACAACCTTAAGTATGTTCTGAAATTTAAAGGCGCGGGGCATGGAGTGAAAGCCTTAATTGCAGAATTAATTGGTGGAGAAATCGCACGTGCTTTAGGCCTGCTGGTCCCTGAAATGGTATTTGCAAACCTTGATGAAGCTTTTGGCCGCACCGAGGGTGATGAAGAAATTCAGGATTTGCTAAGGGGCAGTAGAGGGTTAAATTTAGCCTTGCAATTTTTATCAGGTGCTATTACTTTCGACCCGGTTGTTCAAAAAACAGATCCAAAGCTTGCCTCGCAAATTGTGTGGCTTGATGCTTACATAACAAATATTGACCGTACTTTTAAGAATACGAATATGCTTATATGGCATAAGCAATTATGGCTTATTGACCATGGTGCATCTTTGTATTTCCATCACTCCTGGTCAACATGGCAAACACATGCAAAGAGTCCTTTTCCTCTTATAAAAGATCATGTATTATTACCTCAGGCTACTTTGATAGAAGAAACAAACAGGGAATTTAAGAAACTATTAACGGAAGAAAAATTAAGGAACATAGTCGCCCTTATACCGGATGAATGGCTGCATTGGGATAGTATAAAGAACCCACCTCAATCCATCCGGGAAATATATTTACAGTTTCTGCAAATCAGGCTGAACCATTCCGAAACGTTTACAAAAGAAGCACAAAATGCACGAGAAGTACTTGTATGAATATGCTATAATTCGTGTTTTACCTTTTGTAGAGCGCGAAGAATTCATCAATGTAGGGATTATTCTATTTTGCAAAGAAGAAAAGTATATTCAGGTGCTTTTTGCCCTCAACGAGGCCAAGCTTCGTTCATTTTCCAAAGACCTTGATCTGGATCAAATAAGACTGAATTTACAATCGTTCGAGAAAATTGCAATGGGCACCGAGAATTGCGGGCCAATAGGCCAGCTTGATGTTCCTTCTCGCTTCAGGTGGTTAACTTCAATAAGAAGTACGGTTATTCAAACATCACGGCCACACCCTGGCTTATGTAATGATTTAGAGCAAACTGCAAAACGTTTGTTTGATGAATTAGTTTCCTAAGGCAGTTCATTCGGTGACATTAGAAATGTCATTTTGTTTCAGGATATAGAATCAATGCTAAGACAATAAAGAAAGGTTGAATAAAGGCACCTTTTTTTTATTCTGCCTTCCAGATATAGTGCAAACAAATGTCCCTTTATTTCATATCCACAGAACAGGGGAGGATGAAGGGACTTTTCTGGTTAAAAGGTAGCATTTAATTATTTGGGGGAATATTATTCGGAGATAATGAAAGCCGAAAACTGCCGATTTTAGTTCTGAATGTAAAACGGGCAAGGACGAAAAGATAAAACAACTGCCTGTTGCATATTCAAAACAGCCCGTTGCAGCCCATTGTATTTCTCACCAAGTCTCTCATTACCGGAAGTGTGGATGGTTGTTAGTCGTCCGCCAATGTAATGTTCCTTACTCTTTTAACCGTCTTCCTCCAGCAAGACGGACATAGGTATAAAAATTTCCCGGTTACTTTACTCTGGATAAAC
>DATHOL010000345.1:0-21988 GCA_035484895.1 Bacteroidia bacterium
TCATATTGCATGCATTTGAAATAGTAATCGGAATAGAAATGGTATCGGCACATACAGAAGAATCGGCATCTGCAATAAGTGTAACAGTGTATGTTCCATTGGAAGCATAGGTATACACAAACGGGCCATAAGACCAGGTTGAATTGCTGTTTAAATCGCCAAAGTTCCAATTGTATATATCACCAAAATGTGTTCCTGTGGATGTATTTGTGAAGGTAACTTGCCCGTTCGTATCTAAAGCATAGGTAAAACCAGCGGTTATATTACAAGGCGCATTAGTAATATGAACCAACTCTTCTACGGAGTCAATACAATAAGCGCTTCCGGTATCTTCCACTACAAGCCATGCATAGAAATTTCCATTGCCCGGATAGGTATGGGTATAGGTACTTGGTTCCTGATACCTTTGGTTACTGTCGCCCGGTTTCCAATAATAAAAGGTATTGGCATTGGTTCCGGTAGAAGTGCTGGTGAAGGTAACTTGCCCTCCCGGGCCATAGCTAATTGTGAAATTGGCCGATAAAGTGCAAGGAGTAGTTACGTTTGATACCGTAATTGCCATAGATGCTGTATCAAAGCAGGTGCTGTCATTGGCAGCTAATTGTACAGTGAAGGTATTATTGGTGGTGTATGTGTAGTTATAAGGTGAGCCGCCATAATGCCATCCGCTTCCATCGCCCGGATTCCAGGAATACTGTAGTCCCGGGCCAAAGCCTGAAGAAGTGCTGGTAAATGTGTAGTGTCCGTTAACTCCGGCGCTGTAGGTAAAACTTGCTGTACAAGCCATACTCTTATAACTGCCAAGGGTAAGGCTACCCAATAATATAATGGCATACAGCAGCCCTTTTTTAAAAGGAAATACCCTTTTAAGATTACTTTTTTTCATGGTAATTTGTATTAATAGAAATTGTTGTTGTTAAATATTGTTGGCTTTTAGGTCTTTATATACCATTACGCTAACTTATGGGTAAACGTTGGGTATCTTATATTAATTGATGGCCCAAAGATAGTAAAATACTGTAAAACAGGCAGTAAACTTATTGCATTTAGCCCCAAAACCCCTAAAAGGCCGTTAAATCATTGCCCCTCGGGCTCCCGACTTTTGCAGGTCGGGGCTCTGAATTCCCCTTATACGGATAAAAAGCGTACCTTTGCATCTAATTATCAATTTTTACTCGGGTTGCTGTCTCTGTTATCTGTTTGTGAAAGTTGATGTCTAACTAAACAAACAACGTGAGTACAACATTTAAAGAACTCGGGCTATTAAAACCCGTATTAGACGCTATTACCGAACTTGGCTTCGAAACCCCTACTCCTATCCAGGAAAAAGTAATACCAACCTTATTAAGCGATTCCTGTGATATAGTAGCATTGGCGCAAACAGGAACTGGAAAAACCGCCGCTTTCGGTTTACCATTAGTATCCTTGATTGATTTCGCAGAACGCAGGCCGGTAGCCTTAGTATTGGCTCCTACCCGCGAATTGTGTATGCAAATCACTTCCGATTTAAAGAATTTTTCTAAAAACATACATGGTTCCAATATTGTGGCCGTATACGGAGGCGCAAGTATCCGCGGACAAGTAGATGACTTAAGGCGCGGCGCACAGATAGTTGTTGCTACACCGGGACGTATGGTCGATATTATCAACAGAGGTGCAGTGGACCTTCAAAATATTAAATATGTAGTATTGGACGAGGCCGACGAAATGCTGAACATGGGTTTTAAAGAAGACCTTGACTTCATTCTTTCCTCCGCATCCGATACCAAAAACACCTGGCTCTTTTCGGCTACCATGCCGAACGAGGTATTGGCTATCTCTCGCAATTATATGAAGGACCCTATCGAGGTTACTGCGGGAATTAAAAATATGGCCAATGAAAATATTGAACACATGTATTACGTTACGCAGGAGCGTGAACGTTACAATGTATTAAAACGTATTGCCGATTTTTACCCCGATATTTTTGCATTGGTTTTTTGCCGCACCAAAATTGAAACCCAACGAGTGGCCGATAAATTAATTAAAGACGGATACAATGCCGATGCCCTGCATGGCGATTTATCGCAGGCACAGCGCGACCATGTTATGAAACGTTTTCGCGGACGGACTTTGCAACTGCTTGTTGCAACTGATGTGGCAGCCCGTGGTATTGATGTAAACGACATTACCCACGTTATCCACTTTAACCTGCCTGACGAAATTGAAAACTATACCCACCGCAGCGGTCGTACAGCCCGTGCCGGAAAAACCGGTATGTCAATCGCTATTATAAATACACGCGACCAGTATAAGATCAAGACCTTAGAAAAGCTCACGAATAAAAAGTTTACACGTGCGGAAATACCTACCGGTTTCCAGATTTGCGAAAAGCAATTATTCCATTTGGTGCAAGGCTTAGATAATGCAAAGGTGAATGAAGAAGAGATAAAAGAATATCTCCCGAATATCATGCAACAGTTGGAGCATTTAAGCAAAGAAGAAATTATCAAACGTTTTGTATCGATAGAGTTCAACCGTTTCCTCGATTATTACCGCAATGCTCCGGACCTTAATTCGGGCGGCAGCAGTACGATGGATGAATACAGCGGACGCGAAACTCCTCCGGGCGTAGTGAAATTATTCTTAAGTGTGGGCAAAATGGATGGCTTCGGAAATGATAGCCTGAAAAAATATTTATCGGAAACAACCAATGTTCCGGCAGAAGACCTTACTTGGGTAGATATTAAAAACAGTTTCTCTTTTATTGAAGTGAAAAACGAAATGAAGGACCAACTGATGAACGGACTTGATGGAGCAACCTACCGTGGACGCCCTGTAAAGATTGAATCTCGCGGCAACCGTGAAGAAGGTGTTCCAAGGGAGCGCAGCAGAAGCTATGGCGGAGGCCGCTCAGGCGGTGGACGTTCCAGCGATACTCGTTTTGAAAAAGGCTGGGGCAGCGAAGGCGGCAGCAGCAGAGGTGGCGATAGGAGAAGCAGTGGTGGAGGCGACAGACGCGGTGGCGGCGGTTTCGATAGGAGAAGCAGCGGAGGCGGTGAAAGACGCAGCAGCGGCGGATTCGACAGGAGAAGCAGCGGTGGCAGTTCCGATTATAAGCCCAGAGAACGCAGCAGTGGTTCTGATTTCAAACCACGTGAAAGAAGCAGTGGTGGCTCTGACTACAAACCAAGAGAACGCAGCGGTGATTTTAAACCCCGTGAAAGAAACGGAGGCGACTCTGCTTTTAAACCAAGAGAACGCAGCAGCGGCAGCGACTATAAACCACGCGAACGGAAAAGCGGAGGCGCATTTGAACGCAAAGTAGGCAGCGGCGGCGACCACAGAAGTGATGCATTTAAGAAACGCAGCGCCGAAAGCAAACCACATACTCCACCCACAAGGCCGGCAAGCGGCATGAACAGAGCTGAAAGAAGAAAAGCTAAGTTCGGCAGTGGCGAAGCTCCAAAGGGGGATAGCTAAATTACTTGTTGTCCTTTAAAATAGTATTAACTTTCTTTAGGGCGGAATCTTGTTGGCTATTATGTCCTTGTATTGAGGTGGTAATTTTCAAAATTTCAAGCGCCTTGTTCGCATATAATTTCCATCTATTATCCTTGTGTGCCAATAATATATTAGATTTTACGATATAACCAAAAGGAAATTTTGGGTATTGTTTTATTACTGAATCAATTATAGGTAACATTGACACATAAGATTTCATTGTTACTTCTCCATCTTTACCGTAAATTAAAACTTTCTCCATTTTTTCATTTAAAGATCCGGCAGAATAATGCCCATGTACCATATTAACTGGAGTCAACCCCGGGGCTAAACCATTAATACCTAATGTGGAGTAGAACGTGTATTCTTTAACATTTTCAAGGTCTGTTATCTCCTTATTCTTATTATCAATTGCAGAATGAAGTACACTTGTACTATCTTTTATTTCATTTAATTGTTCTTTATTGGAATCAGATTTTTCTTCAAGAATTTTAATCAGACTGTCACTTTTTAGCGTTAACTGTTTGTTCTCTGTTCCAATTATAGTATTTATTATCCCTAAAGAATCTGCCCTTTTACCTAAGCTTTTCATGTAACCTTTATATGCTTTCTCCTCATTTATTTCTAAACCTATTCCCACTATTAAGGTAATTGTGAGTAATGAATAAATCCAACCTGCAGGCGTTATTTGCTTGAAAAATCCCTTTTTAGATTTATCTCTTGCCTCAAAAACAAAATCCATGAATCCTAAGATTAATGGAATTAAAAGAAGAATATATTGCATTACTCTATATATTTGTAAGCAAATATACTAGTATTATATCAAAATGATTTTGATTTTGTATTATGCAAATCACTCTCACTCCTATCGCCTTCGTAAAGAATTCCCGCAGCGGAATGAAAGATGATTATTGGGGAGATGTAATTTCTGAAATTGTTATTTCCGATAACTTACCGGAAGCGTGTTTGGATGGAATTGATACATTCTCGCATTTGGAAATTATTTTCTATTTTAATAAAGCAAGTAAAACGGATACTGTTGACGGAGTCTCACATCCCCGCGGTAATAAAAACTGGCCTAGTGTCGGCATTTTCGCACAACGCAAGAAAGACCGTCCAAACCATTTAGGCTTGACGATTGTAAAACTCATTTCCCGCAATGGCAGAATACTCACCGTTCAGGGTTTGGATGCCGATAACGATACACCTATATTGGATATTAAACCGGTAGCGAAAGAATTTTTACCTAGGGAAGAAGTCACACAACCTGCGTGGATGACTGAGTTGATGAAGGATTATTGGAAGTGATGGAACGCGGATGACGCGGATTGTTTAAGATTTAAAATAGATAAAATCAATACTGTGAGAGATTCCTCATTCCGCTTTGCTTCATTCGGAATGACAGGGACTGTTGCTTTGGGGAAGTTGCGGCGGGCTTCGCCCGCCGCAACTTCCCCCCATTCCGCTAAAAATCTTGTCATTCCGAACAAAGTGAGGAATCTCTCAGAAGTATTTATCTGCGTTTACCATAAACAATCCGCGTCATCCGAGTTCCAATGTTTTTCCGTATACTTGTCTTAATGATTATTCCGCCTAAAGATATATATGGAGGTACTGCTGTCTGCTTAGGAATAGCGGCATACATCATTTATATACACAGCACCGTTAAAGACAAAATAAAGCCTCATGCTTTCTCATGGCTTTTATGGACGCTGACCACAGCCGTAGTCTTTATTGCCCAATGGACAAAAGGTGCAGGCTCCGGTTCATGGTCCACAGGATTTACTTGTACGGTATGTTTGGCGATTGGAGTAATTTCACTTTTTAAATATGATAAAGCATATTCGCTATCTGATATTTTATTTATAAGTGTTGCATTACTTGCACTAATACCCTGGTTCTTCACCAAAGATCCGACCGCTTCTGTCGTTTTAATTGCAAGTATAGATGTGCTTGGTTACGGCCCTACGCTTCGCAAATGCTATTATTTTCCCGATGAGGAAAAAGCGGTTTCCTTCGGTTTAAATTCCATAAAACATTTCTTTTCTTTTTTCGCGCTACAGAATTATATAGTTGCAACATGGATATATCCCGCCTCACAAATATTTATGAATGGATTGGTAGTGGTGCTTATAATGATTAGGAGAAGGCAGTTGGCGGGATAGTTGGTTTTCTATTAAGTGAGATTGTCATTCTGAACGAAGTGAAGAATCTCCACTATAAAGAGATCCTTCGCTCTGCTCAGGATGACAAAGTCATGGGCAGAAGTAATACCCTACATTACCATTTTGTAAATTTTTCACTTACCTCTTGTTTTGAATTATAGAAATGACATATCTTTGCAGCGTCAAATTTTAGATTTCGTATACGAAGACATGAAGGCAACACAAACATATCTGTTCAATTCCCATCGGGGTTGCTGTATGCCTATGTCACGACAGTATATGTGCTAACAGCACATTGATATAGTCCTTCTCTGCGGTCCTGTCCCCTTTTATTTCTACATCTTAACTACCTCTATTTATACCCATTATGGAACTTGAATTAATAGCCAATACTGAAAAACGCGAACTCAAAAATGTGAGCGCCATCCACTCCTTCACGGTCTTCCCCGAAGATTTAAATTACAAAGGCTCGCTCTTCGGCGGAAAAATTTTAGCTGCAATGGACATTGCCGGATTGAAGCCTGTACGCAGGATGTTATATGGTACCGAGTGCGATAATACAGTTACCGCCAGCATCGACCGTGTTGACTTTTTAAAGCCTGCAAAACTGGGCGATATTATTGAAATGACCTCTACCATTTATAAATTGGGAAGAACCTCCATTTCAGTATTTGTGCATGTTACCAAAGAGGATGAATTCGGAAATATTGAAAAGATCTGCGATGCCCATTTGGTGTTCGTTTCACTGAAAGATGGAAAGCCGCACCCGCACAATCATTATTTGCCCAAGGAGTATAAGCCAAGCGATGATTTGTTTAATCCTTGCGTAAGTTAACGTTTGTATTCGTCAGATTATCAGCGTACAATATGTTTAGTTTTAGTGCTACCCAATAATTTGGCTTTGAGTTGCGTTATACCTTACAAATACCAATCTACCCTTGATGAAAAAATTTACCACGTTACTTTTCGTTAGCATTTTATCCCTGATTTCTGTCCCAGGTTTTGCACAGAGTGTTTCTTATTACCAAACAGGTGAAGAATTTTCCGGCCCATTCCCCAGTTGGAAAAATGTAAAGACAGTTTTTGGAGCCAAAGGAGATGGTGTTACCAATGATGCACCCGCCATTAATGCGGCATTGCAGGCATTGCGGAATTCTTCAGCAGATAGTTTCAATGTACTATACTTCCCCGCAGGAACATATTTAATTGACGATTCATTGTATAATCCCGGTGGAAATTACGACGGTATGGCTATAATTGGAGAAGACCCTGCCACTACCATTATCTCCTGGGGAGGGCCATCACTGCGTAATGCCGGGTATTCTGCCTGTGCCATGTTTAACCTAAATGGTTGGTATATGCGCATAAGCCGCCTCACTTTCGAAGGAAATAATAATGCATACCGTGGTATATTTAAAACCGGCGCATTTTCTACGCATAATGAATACAGCGATTTGGTTTTTAAAGATTTTAACTCCGGTATCGGAATCGATTTTAGTGCTCCAACTAACGGACAAGCCGAGAATGCAATTATCAGGTGTTCGTTTATAAACTGTGCAAGCGGCATAGCCAGCTGCAACTGGAACAGCCTTGACCAATGGGTGTGGTGGTGTTTGTTTCAGGATTGCAATATTGGCGTCAATCAATGTATTGGTTATTGCCAGATTTATAACAATGTTTTCCTCCGGTCGAAGGATGTAGATATCAGTTCTTCGCCATACAAGAATGTTATTTCCGGTAATACCTCCATAAACTCGAAATGCTTTTATAATGGTTATGAAAACCTCCAGCGTGGTAATAAAATATATAGCAATGTTGATTCATTTTATACTGATGCCGGAAGCAGCACTGTGATGCTCGATAATATAATCCGTGCAACAAAAGACTCTCTTTCACCGGTGCGGGTAGGCAATCCGAATATGTTTATCGGGAACACGGAATCAAAAATTAATTCCAAATGGACCGACTGGCCTGTTCAACCGGAATATGATAGTTGGGACCATGGTTTTGGAAGTTCATTCAACGTAAACAAACAAATTGAGAAAGCAATTGACGGCAATGGTGCAACCAGCTTTACCACACAGGTTATGCCTTACGGTATAAAATGGAATTGCCCGCATAGCACAACCCGCACGGCTCTTAAATATACCGTTTCAGCACCTGTAAGCGGCGGCGGCGATTCTCCATTAAACTTTCAATTACTTGGTTCAAATAATTGGGGATATAAGTGGGATACGCTGGATGTTGAGACCACTCAAACATTTACCGGAGGCGGTAATCCCATAACTTACAATATAAAAACTCCTGCTGCATACAGCATGTATGAATTGGAAGCATTGCCTAATCAATGGCCCTGGTATTTTGCCGACCACGTAGGTGGACGCTCAATTGATAATACTACTGCCGAAAGCGGTACATATTCTGAAAAAATGGCTTTGGCAGCGTTTCCCAGATACGTTTACCAGAATATAAAAGTGCATGCAGATAGCATTTATAATGTTTCCGGATGGATGAAAAGCAATGCTATAACTACGAATGCTTATATCCTCGTTTTATGGTATAATACTTCTTCGCCAATTGCTCCCGGCGCTATTCCAACCGGATATATTCGCTCTGATACAGTTGGAATTATCACAGGTACAAATGGCTGGACGCTATATTCCAAAACACTTACAGCACCTAACAATGCTTTAAGCGCACAATTATTTTTGGAAGATGAATACATTGCCAGCAGCTCTGGTACTGCCTGGTTTGATAATTTTTCTTTTGTAGAAACTGCCAATCTTGCGAAGAACCTTGCACTAAATCCAAGTTTTGAAAACGGTGGAGCTAATACCTATGAGCAATGGTGGGAAGTGAATGAATTTACCTTGTTAGATGGTTCCAGTGCAGATATAACCAAAGATCCTGCCGGATTGGTTACAGCGGCTGATGAAACCTGGGGACAATTTTATCCGCTTGATAATGCTGTGGAAGATACAACTGCAATACCTTATCCAACTACCATTTCGTTGCCCGGAACACCACAAAATTTAAACCGCAAAGTATTCGAAGTAGCAAAAGGCACCGGAAATGATGCTTTAGAAATTCAAAGTAAAATAGATTCCGCTGCTTTGTTGCCATTAGGTTCTAAACCGGTTGTGCATATTCCAAAAGGCGTTTTTCATGTAAATACAACCCTAACTGTTCCTGCCAATGCCGATATGCAAATTATAGGTGATGGATTAGGAACTGGCACTAATGCAACCACAAGCCTCCAATGGAGCGGTAACAATGTTGGCCCGGTAATGCTATGCATGGGCCCAAGCAGGGTAACCATAAAAGACTTATTGCTGAATGCAAATTATAGTTCTTATGTCGGCCCCGAAGCATTAGTTATAGAAGATGCAGACCAAATAGGCGGACGTATTTTTGGACAGGAGTTTAATGCCGGAGGCCCTCAATGGACACAGCCTTGCAGCATCGGGCTTTGGGCCAACCAAATTGAAAACAGCGATATAACTATGATGTGCTTTTATCCGGGTTTTGGTAATACTGCTATGGTAGAGGCTACAGGAGGGCCCATACTGTCAAGCGGAGGTAATACAGACGGACAAATATCACTGTTGGCAGGTGCTACCGGTGATTCGCAAAATTTATTTAATGTAACTGATGGAGGAAGAATGGATGCGGAAGGCATGTGGAACGAAGGCGACTGGGCGCGTACCAGCGGTTTGCTGAACTTAACCAATACCTTCGGAAAAGTAACTGTTGCATGTATGTCATGGAACTTGCTTAACTCAACCTATCCTATGCTAAACACCGATAATTACAGTGGAACATTGACTTTACTATTGAACCATTTTAATAATGTGCCATGGTCCTATATGCCCCTTACAGGCAGCGGAACAAACTTTAATGTGTTGAGCGGATATAATGATTATGGAACCGGTAATACCAAAGGTAAAACTACAGACTCTACCTGGATAGATTCTACCGCACCTGCTGCAAATGCTGATTTTATTGGCAATACGGGCAATAGCGGATTTGCTTGCGATGTAGTTACCAGCAAAGTGCATAATGTATTGCCCGACTCAACTTCCATTTTGGACGAACTTTCGCAATTGCGTGCAGTTCGTGCAAATCCACCTATGGATATGGCGACTACGCTTACAGATGTTAAACTTTTCCGTGTTGCAGCCTGGGGAACATCGGGCCATGTGGGGGCAGAATTTAATAGGGTTGGTTATACTGCAAGCACAAATAATATGTCACCACCTTTAACTCATTTTGTTTCTCTATATCCTACATTGGTGCAGCAATCGTATTCTGTAAGTTTCACTATTCCGCAGAGCGGAGAAGCGACATTTACTGTGTTTGATGTATTTGGAAGAAAGGTATCTGAAAAACAACTAGACGAAGTACAAGGCAGCCATACCGAATTATTTTATGCCACCGGTTTGCGTGCCGGAACATATTACATGCAATTCCATTCGGGCAATATTGTTGAAACGAAAAAATTCGTAGTATTACGGTAACAAACTGTAAACTATGGAAAACACAACCGAACCTAAAATTAAGGTGCTGCATTATATTGCTGCACTTTTTGCAGGGTTTTTCCTTGCCAATGTAGTGCCACATTTTATTCACGGAATTTCCGGAGACCCCTTCCCTACTCCCTTTGCAAGCCCACCCGGCAAAGGGCTTTCTTCGCCAACCTGCAATGTATTATGGGCTTGTTTTAATTTGCTTGTAGGATATATTCTTTTGAAAGTAAGTAAAGCAACCTGGAACCGTAAACTTCTATTGTTTTTTGTTTTTTTGGGAATAGTAATTTGCGGCATAATGTTGAGCATAGCTTTCCAGGATAAGGTGAAGGAATAAATGGATTTATTCAGGCAAAAAATTAATTCAACTATTTCAGTTAATTCAACTGAAATCGAAAAGATACTTTCATCTTTTGAAACAATTAAAATTGAAAAGGGTGAAATTCTAATTCAGGAAAATACCTTTTGCAATCATTATTATTTTTTAGAAAAAGGGTTATTACGCTTCGTATACCACGCTAAAGACATTGAGGAAACTTCCTGGGTAATATTTGAAGGAACCTTTTTTACAGAAACAATAAGTATGAAAAGTAAGAAACCAACCCTTATGAGCCTCGAGGCGTTGGAGCCATCTATTGTTTATGCTATTGAAGAATCTCATTTGAATGATCTTTGTGAAAAAGTAAAATCTTTCGAAAAATATTTAAGGCTGACCTGGGAAGATAATTTGTATCAACTCTTACAGATGAAACTTTTACAGCAATTCAGCAGCGCCAAAGAACGGTATGAAATGCTGAGAAAAGATAAACGGCTTATGCAACGGATTCCTCAGAAATACCTTGCTTCAATACTAGGTATAACGCCCTATTCATTAAGCAGGCTTAGAAGCCAAAAGAAATAGCTATTTCTTGCCAAATGGCAATCAATTCTTCCAATGCCTGTGAATACCTTTGCGGAAAGTACCTCACATGGAAGACACCTTTTTAAAAATATGTTTCATTACCGCATTAACTCTTACAGGCTTACTTTGCGGAGCATCATTGGACCAATCCATCAAACAATTACCGGCACGTCATGTAATTGGACTGCAGGCATTTTCCAATTATGCAAAAGCCGCTGATTTAAAAAACGGAGTTATTTGGTACGCTCTATTAGGTGTAGGTGCAGCTCTGGCTTCTATAATTACGGCCATTATTACATGGCATGGTCACGAGAATGAAAACTACGCATTACCACTTTATTTAGGAGTTTTCTTTGCAATATGCCATACAATTTGCACAACACAAGCAGCCCCCACTTATCATAAACAGAAAAAAATAAACGATGCGGAAGAACTGAAAAAACTATTTCATAAATTTGAAACGATACAAACATTCCGTTCAGTCTTTATTACTCTTAATGTATTGAGCTATCTCTGGGCATTAACTATTTTACTTTAAAGCATGAAATCTGCCGGAAATTTACTGAAATATATACTCGTATTATTCTTTTTAATACCTGCATATTCCTTTACCAGCCAACCTACTGTAAAAAAAGGAAACCTTAAAGTGATAGTAAATAAAATGCGAAACAGTGCGGGACAAATTGGCTTCAGTTTATATAATTCCGATAAAGGTTTTCCCAATCATCCTGAAAATGCAATATCCAATGTATTTGTAAAAAACAACGGTACTTCTGTTGAATATACCTTCACCAATATTGTCATGGGAACCTATGCTATTGCTGTATTTCACGATGAGAACAGCGATAAGAAAATAAATACCAATTGGCTCGGAATTCCCAAGGAAGGTGTAGGCGTTTCAAATAATGCAAAAGGAAGTTTTGGTCCGCCAAAATTTGATGATGCTAAGTTCGATTTTAATAAACCGGAACAAACAATTACTATTTCTTTGAACTATCTATAGATACTCCTCTGTCAACTGGTCTTCTTTCAACGCATTTTTTAATTCATATTGGCCAATACGGGTACGCACAAGCGAATCGAGATAGGCTGAACTACCAAGTGCCGTGCCATAATCACGGGCCAACGAACGTATGTATGTTCCTTTTTCGCACACTACCTTAAATGCAATTTGGTTCCCTTCCAGGCGTTTTACTTCCATAGATTTGATAGTAACTTTGCGGGGCTTCATTTCTATGTCTGTTCCATCACGTGCCGAAAGGTAGGCTCGCTTGCCATTAACCTTTATAGCCGAATGTGCCGGTGGAATTTGTTCTATATCTCCGATAAATTGTTTAGTGGCTTCCTGCAACATTTCATCGGTAATATGTTCGGTAGGGAAGGTTTCGGTAATCTCTGTTTCTTTATCAAACGAAGGCCGGAAAGCGCCTAACGTAAACACCCCTTCATACTCTTTTTCCAAATCCTGAAATTCGTTTATCTTTTTGGTATAAGCACCGTAACAAATAATTAAAAGCCCGCTGGCTAAAGGGTCGAGTGTGCCGGCATGGCCCACTTTAAACTTATAACCATACTTTCTGCGCAATGCCCAGCGTATCCGGCCCACCGCATCAAAACTGGTCCAACCGATAGGTTTATCAAAAAGCAGGTAGCCGCTTTTCTTTACATCTGATTCATTTATTTCCATGCCTGTAAAGGGCACGAATATAGACAGCTGAAAGAGATTAACGCCTCTTAATTATAAAAAAACGTACTTTAGATGTTTGAAAGGTTATCAAAACGTTAAAACTTCCTTATGAATAAAAATATTTTTGCCCGTCTGTTTGCAATTCTAACTGTTGGCTTTGCACTTTCCGCTAATGCACAAAGTGCAGATACTATTCATGTGATGACACAGAATGCCGTAGTGATGACATCACCGCCATTAGGATATTATGGCTGGGGCGTTTTTCCTGCCGATACTACTTCTTACCGTAAGGTATATCTTAACTTTACCTTAGGTTGCCCTACAGGTGGTTGCAGCGGATGGGATTATACCGTAAATATTTATTTGATTCAAAATACCCATCATAAAGATTCTACCTTGATGCAGGGGCCTACTTTTACTGTGAACGGAAACCAACAGGATTCGGTAAAAATTAAAAAGGATACTACCTATACCACCTATTACGATACCGCCACACACCTTACCGATTCCACTAAAAATACTGCTTATGCCATTGTGCAGTATAAAAGCTGTGCAACGCCTACCACGCCTACCGATACTGTACATTGGTGGGTAGCCGCATACTATAATTATTACTATGACAACACCGGGCATATTGTTGATTCTATTTTTGTAAATCCTGATACCGCAATGTATCTCTCCCATTGCCCTTATTACTCTGTTTACGATTCATTGGCAACCTACGAGCTTGCACGGATGATTACTCCTTATGGAAGTTATTATTCCCATGCCTGGACTAATCCTTACCGGTTTGATATTACCGATTTCTCTTCGCTGCTGCATGATTCCGTTCAGATTGAAGTATTCTACAGCGGCTGGACCGACGGTTTTACCGCAACCTGCGACTTTGAAATGATTACCGGCATCCCTGATCATAAACCTTACAAAGCCATTAATTTATGGTCGGGTACTTTCCCTTATGGAAGTGCAGGTAATCCCATTTCCAATTACCTTACCAAATATCCTGCCCATATTGACACAGCTGCTCATGCTACCCGTCTTCGCATTTTGCAAACCGGCCATGGCGAAGATGGCAACAATTGCACGGAATTCTGTGCCAATTTTCAATTTGTTTATGTAAACGGGCATCAAGAATATGCTCCCCTTGTGTGGCGCACCGATTGTGGTTTGAATGCATTGTTGCACCAAAGCGGTACCTGGCTCTTTGACCGCGCCAACTGGTGCCCGGGAGATTTGGTAAATCCTTACCTGGATGATTTGACACCTTTTGTACACCGCGGTGGTACTGATACATTGCAAATAGCTATGGCACCTTATACCACACCCAACGGAGGAAGTGTTTATATATTCGGTACCTCGCTTATTTATTATGGAGCGCCAAGTTTTAATTTGGATGCTGCGGTGGAAGATGTTATATCACCCAATATATATGCCCCCTATAGCAGGACAAATCCTAATTGCGCCAGCCCGCAAATAGTTATCCGTAATACCGGAGCCACTCCCCTCACAAGCCTTACCATTAATTATGGCGAGATAGGTGCTAGCCATAATACATATACCTGGAGCGGAAATTTACCCTTTGATGATACTGCTTTGGTTTACCTTCCCTATATCCATTTGAAATCCGGAACCTCCAACAAGTTTGAAGTAACCCTCAGTAAACCAAATGGCGGAGCAGACCAATATGCTAACAATAACTATATGGAGGTAGCTTACGACACGGTTCCTACCTATCCTTCGAACTTTGTAATCCGCCTGGCAACAAATCTTGCAGGTTCGCAATATTCTTATTTTATTGAGGATGAAACCGGCAATAAAGTGGTTACAAAATCCGGTTTTGGAAATTCAACAACTTATAGAGACACTGTTAACCTCTCTCCCGGATGCTATCACTTTGAATTGGATGCTGCGCAGGAACAAGGCCTTTCCTTTTTTGCCAATAGTAATGGTAACGGAACCATAGCATTTACAAAAATACCGAGCGGAATCCCATTCACTAACTTCCAGACCGACTTCGGAACTTCTATTTGTCAGAATTTTACCGTAGGTGTTATATCAGGTACTTCCCGGCTGGAAAATAACATTTGGTACACTATTTATCCTAATCCAGCCCGCAATCAACTTACCATAGGCGGTTTAGTTTCTTCGCAGAGAGATAAAACAGTTCGCATGTATTCATCCATGGGAACATTGGTATATGAAAATACAATACGCGCCGGTGTAGAGCATTATAATATCAATGTTGAAAATTTTGCTGCGGGAATATATTGTGTAATCATCTCTAATGAAGATGGCCAGGTAGTGAAGAAAGTGATGGTGGCGAAATAATTGACCTTGCTAACTAGTTTGTATTCCTCTATCTTTTTGAATTCAGGTAATTCATTCTTTCTCTTACCAAGCCTAACACACGGTTAGCGAAATACGTAAGGAGAATAATTGTACCCGTTAAATAAAAGAAAATCATAGTAATGTAGCGCGACCAATGTTCGTTGGTATGGGCTGTAGTAAGGCGTTGGTAAATGCTGTTAAAAATTAATGCAGTGCCAATTATAAAACAAATGATGCTTACTATTATCGCTGTAGGATGTTCAAACATATAATAGACCATCGTCTTTTTACGCACTTTTTTAGATTGCAAAGTAGAGTATACCACATTGCGCGAAAGGCTGGACATACTCAGCAATAATATCCCAATAATTCCAAAAACATCGGATACCAGGAAACGGTAAATCATTTCTTCCAGCAGGTAATGATTGGGTATATAAAATAAGATTGGATTAAGCATTAACACCAATGCAAAGAGCAGAAAAAAAGCAGCAGCATAATTGTAAATCCGGAAGGGAACATAGAGGAAAATATTTTCAAGAATAACTGCCAAAAACCTTTTACCATCTTTCCACACACTCAGTTTTGATTCGCCTTCCCTTTCAGAATAAGGCATATCCTTTTCCATAATTTTCAGGCTGCCACCTAAAATAACACGCGCACTCATGGCGGGAGTAAAGTTCAATCCATCTGGCAGGGGCATAATTTCATTTAAAGCAGTTCTGCGAATTACCCGCATCCCGCTGGCAGTATCACGCACTTTTTGATCAGCCACCAATGAAAGTAAAATAGAAAATAACGTATTTCCAAAACGCCTTATAAAAGGCATTTCACTATTCTTGTTCAACCTTGAACCAAGCACCACATCAGCATTTTCGTTTACCACCATGTTGCACAGGTCGGCAAAAAATCTGGGCTCGCAAGTACCATCAGCATCAATAAAACCTAGTAGGTCAGCATCGGGTTCGCTATCCCAACCGGCTTTTATGGCAGCGCCATAGCCGCGGTTTTTTTCAAATATTATTAACTTGGTTTTATCGCTGAGTGAAGATGCTATTTTAACCGTATTGTCTGTTGAGCCATCGCTCACCACTACAATATCTACCGAAGTTATATGCCCGTTTTTAATAATGTGTTCTTTCGCCTCATTAGTACGGTTAACAATGCTTTCAATGCTTTGCTCTTCGTTTAGGGCGGGTATTACAACCAGTAATTTCATTCGTATAAATATTTACCGTTGTGGCGTTTTTGCCGCAAAAGAAAAGACAAATGTAACATCTATATTAATACTTGGAAAGACGGATTATTATTCGCCATTCACCTTAACATTCCATGTAATTTTGGTGCCCGCCTGCAATAAGGTGGCAGCTACAGAACAGTATTTTCCCATAGAAAGTTCGCAAGCTCGTTTTGCTTTTTCAGGTTCTATTTGCCCTTTCAGGAAATAGGTTATCCGTATATTTTTCCACAGGGAAGGTTCCTTTCCCTGTTCACGTTCTCCTTCAATATCTATTTTGAAATCATCTACTTGCTGGCGCTGTTTTTTTAGAATGGTAACAATATCAATAGCGCTGCATCCACCCAAGCCCATCAGCAGCATTTGCATCGGGCGAATACCGAAATTAACGCCCCCCGTTTCATCGCTGGTATCCATTCGCACAGTATGCCCGTGCATATCTTTCGCTTCAAAGCCAAAATCACCTTTTACACGGTGCATAGTAATTTTTCCCATAGAAAATATTTTGTTACAAAGCTACATACGAGGGGTTTGCGTTTTTTGTTTCAGCAAAACCAATTATCAACCAATTATTGACATCGGAAAATGCTACAGTTTTCTTCGCAGAAATTCTATACCCAAATAGCCGACAAGGGATGAGATAGCTGCTATGCAGAAGTTTGATCCGGTAAAAATATCCTGAAGAGCCCATAAAAAACCTTTCGTGTTTCCCAAGCCCGAATGAGAATATTCACCCATTAACAGGTTGGAATAGAATAGGAATATAATAGAACCTGCCTCTATGATAGCCCTGTAAACCGGCTTTAATTTTTTAGTATTTTCTATCTTTTCCCCGTCTTTCATCTTAGGTGCAAAGATATATTCTCTTACTTATCTTTCTAATCCATTTAATTCTAAATGAAGAGGTCATTTAACCGATTTTTTCTTTCTTTTGCATATTGCAACCCCGCAAAAAATTCGTAAAGAGGAAAGTGAAATCCATAACTTTATAAACTCAATGACACCTGACCATCACCGCAAACTATTCTTACTAGATGCCATGGCCCTGGTGTACAGAGCTTATTTTGCATTCAGCAGCAACCCGAGGGTTACCTCCAAAGGATTGAATACAAACGCTATGTTTGGGTTCACGAACACTTTGCTGGAAGTATTTCAAAAGGAAAAGCCTACGCACATAGCTATTGTTTTTGATACCCATGCCCCTACAGTCCGGCATGAGATGGATGCCAACTACAAAGCCCAACGAGCCGAAACACCGGAAGATATTATTAAGGCCGTACCTTATATTATCCGCATAGCGGAAGCATTTGGCATTCCGGTGCTGATGAAAGACGGCTACGAAGCTGATGATATTATCGGCACTTTGGCCAAACATGCGGAAAAAGATGGGTTTGAAGTCTACATGATGACTTCGGATAAAGACTACGGACAATTGGTAACCGACCATGTTTTCATTTATAAACCCTCCAACAAAGGGAACCCACCGGAGATACTCGGATGTAAAGAAATTTGTGCCAAATGGCAAATTGAAAATGTGAAACAGCTGATTGATATTTTAGGATTGATGGGCGATGCGGTAGATAATATTCCCGGCATACCCGGTGTAGGAGAAAAGACTGCTATTCAACTGATAAAAGATTTTGGAAGCATAGAAAACATGCTGGCGAATACAGATAAACTGAAAGGAAAACTCAAAGAAAAAGTAGAGTTAAATGGGGAAATGGCAGTGCAGTCTAAAAAACTGGCAACCATTATTTGCGATGTGGACCTGCCTTTCAGCCTGGACGATATGCAGCGCAAAGCGCCTAATAAACATGATTTGCTGGAAGTGCTGAATGAGCTGGAATTTAAAACTGTTGCTGTCAGAGTAATGAAAGATTATTTTCCGGGAGAAAGTTCTGCCTTGCCTGACGCACCTGCAGCAACAAACGCTGAAACAGAAAGCACCGATTTATTTTCAGAACCGAAAGTTGTGGCTCAAAAAATTGCTACGAATTATACAGAAGTAGGGGCTCAAGATTTTGAGCCCTTACTGGAAGCCTTGCGGAAAGCGGAAAGAATAGGTTTTTATATGGCAATGAATGGCGGAAACTGTAATGGAATCGGGTTCAGCACAAAAGCCGGGGAAGCTCACTACATAAGTCTTTCAGACGATGCAGAAAATAAATGGAAATTGCTGCAAGAGGTGCTGGGGAAAAAAAGCATCAAAAAAACAGGATATGATATTAAGCAAAATTTAAATTTCCTTTCTCAGCATAAAATAACCATTGAAGGGGAATTGTTTGATGTGATGATTGCGCAATTCCTTATCAGGCCTGAATCTCCGCACTACCTGCCCGATATTTCCCAAAACACATTGGGAATACATCTGCCTGAATTTGGCGCTGAAAGCAGAAAGACATTGAAAGAGCAGTTGAGTATGGACATGGTCTCCAATGAACAGATTATGCAGGTATGCTGCGAACGTGCCGATATGATTTTCCGCTTGTATGATGCCATGTCGCCTAAGCTGGATGAGATTTCCGTACGTAAACTTTTTGAAGAAGTGGAAGTGCCGTTGGAAAAAGTGTTAAGCGAAATGGAAGTAGAAGGCATTAAAGTTGATAAAGGAGCATTAAAAGAGATTTCCAACGAACTAACCGGCGACATTGAAATTCTGAAAACGGATATATGGAAGTTAGCAGAAATAGAATTTAATATTGATTCGCCAAGACAAGTGGGCGAGATTTTATTCGACAAACTAAAAATAACGGATAAAGTAAAAAAAACTAAAACAGGGCAGTATTCAACAGGCGAAGAGGTATTGACCGAATTGACGGGTTTGCATCCGATAATAGATAAAATATTGGATTACCGCGAATTGCAAAAATTGAAAAACACATACGTAGATGCACTTCCCTTGATGGTGGATAATAAAACCGGACGGATACATACTACATTTAATATGGTAGTGGCAGTAACTGGCCGCCTGAGTTCCGATAATCCGAATTTGCAGAACATACCCATCCGTACCGAAAGAGGGCGGGAAATACGGAAAGCCTTTGTTCCGGCTAATGAAAATATGGTATTACTCTCCGCCGATTATTCGCAAATAGAATTGCGCATCATAGCTTCGCTGAGTGGAGATGCAGCCATGATAGAGGCATTCAACCATAACTATGATGTGCATGCCGCTACCGCTTCCCGGATTTATAATGTTGCCATTGATGCCGTTACTGCTGATATGCGCCGCAATGCTAAGACCGTAAACTTTGGAATTATTTATGGTATATCCGCTTTTGGACTATCTCAACGATTAGGCATTGCGAGGAAAGAAGCGACTGAAATCATCAATCAATATTTTACACAATACCCGGGCATTAAAAAATACATGGATAATAGCATTGAGTCTGCAAGAAGTAAAGGTTATGTCGAAACCATGCTTGGCCGCAGGCGCTATTTGCCCGATATCAATTCCCGCAATTACGCCGTGCGCGGATTTGCTGAACGCAATGCCATTAATGCACCTATACAAGGCTCTGCAGCCGATATGATTAAGGTAGCCATGATTCATATTCACGATGCTATGAAACAGGAAAAACTCCGCTCGAAAATGGTTTTACAGGTACATGATGAATTGGTTTTTGATACTTATCCGGAAGAATTGGATGTGCTCAAACCTTTAGTCGCCGATAAAATGAAACATGCCCTAAAATTGGAAGTGCCCATTGAAGTGAATATGGGAGCTGGCAAAAACTGGCTGGAGGCTCACTAGCCTGTATAATTTTTTGCTATTTTGTTAAGCGAAGGTTACTTCTACGAGAAAACCTGAAGAAAGTTACAGGATTTTAAGAAATTATTGTCTTGATTATCAATCCCTATCTTTATCCGTCTCAAAAAAACTGAGTAAAACGTCATGTAATGTACTTAAAAAACTGTTAAATTGCATTTACATTAAAGGTTATCAATTTACTAACATATTTATTAACATCTATGAAGAAGTTTTACTTTAAATATGCTCTAATTGCATTATTCATCAGTGTTTCGCCAGCCATCTTTTCACAAAATGTAGCTATAAATACAAGCGGAAATAATGCTTACGCCAGTGCTATATTAGATTTAAGTGATCATAATTTAGCAGGATTGGTTGGCTTTCTGCCACCTTATGTCAATCTTAACACTCCCCTTACCAGTTTTCAATTAACCGGAATAGCCTCTCAATCCAATGGCATTATTATATATTCTACTGGGGCCGGTACCGCGCCGGCAGGTTTATATTATTGGAATAACATTACCGGAACATGGGTGGCTATGGGTGGCGCAACATTAAGCGGTGGCACTACAAACTACCTTGCCCGATGGACCAGTCCGACTACTTTAGGTGTAGGTATTGCACAAGATAATGGTACAGAAGTTGGAATTCAAGCGGGAGCTTATCCATTTACCCCCGGAAATCCATTGTTACAAGTTACTGCCAATTCTACCAATATTACTGCCATTTCCGGAATCAGTGCTCAGACAGGCGGAGCCGGTGTTATTGGAAGCATTAGTACTACCGGTATTGGCGGAACCGGTGTAAAGGGCTTAAATTCTTCTACTGTTGGAGGGGGCAATCAATTTGCTATGTATGGCTTATCAACCTCCACCTCCGGAAACGGGTATGGCATATTCGGCGCTGCTACAGGTGCTGCCTCTATCAATTATGCCGGGTACTTTGAAGCCAGTGGCGGCAGTAAAAACTTCGCAGTTGTTGTTCCATCGGGTAAAGGTAATTCCGGGTTCGGGACTATTAACCCATTTAGCACAGTAGATGACTCCGGAAGTTTTGGAACAGGAACTTATAATTTCACCGCAGGCATTAACACAGGTAACTACACCTTAACAACCTTAGCCAACGCAAGCACATATATTGCCACACCTCCTGCAACCGGCACCTATACATTAAATTTGCCTTCGCCACCTGCAGCTCCCCGTCAGATATATACTATTGTTTACTATGGAGTCAACCTAGGCACTATAAATATTGTAACACCTGCTAACACCATCTATCAAAACGGTGTTGCCAGCAACCCCTTGCCTTTGACGGGTGGGAGCGTAGTTTTGCAAAGCGACGGTGCCAATTGGCAGGTTCTTTCTTATAATGGAGCCGCTTCAGCAAATAATGGTTTATCTGTTTCAGGAACCAATGTTCAGTTGGGTGGAAATAACTTGGTTCATGCGTCCAACATTCCCTTAAATGGAAATACCCTTTCCGTTACCGGAAGTTCGGAGGTAACAACCTATGCTTCAACAGGCCAGGTAGGGTTTGGAAATGCGGCCCCTAATGCCAAGTCGGTTGTAGATTTAACAAATGCCACTAATCTTGGTTTAATGCTTCCCGGTATAACCACAGCCAATTTACCTGCTATTACACCTGCACAAAACGGCCTTTTTGTTTTCAATACAACCATCGGCTGCCCTGAATATGCCAATGGCGGAGTTTGGTATCCTCTTGGTATTACACATGGAAGCACATTATATGGCGGTTCTTCCAATTCCGTACAAACATTTACCATTCCTCAATGTGTTACAACAATTTCTGTAGTTGCCAGAGGGGCTTCCGGGGAAAATGAAGACCTTGACGGTGGCAATGGCGCTATTGTAACAGATAATGGAATTGCAGTTACACCGGGGCAGACATATAAT
>DATHOL010000346.1:0-4592 GCA_035484895.1 Bacteroidia bacterium
AAAATTACACAACTTATTACTGCTGACTATCTTTCTTTTGGCAGGAATGGTAACAGTTTCATTTTATTGCTGCACCATACCCGAGCAAAAGGCTGATGCAAATCCGGCAGATATGCCCGTAGACCAGATGATAGCAAAAGGTAAATACCTGGTAAATATAGGGGGATGTAACGATTGCCATTCACCCAAAATTATGACCCGGATGGGCCCTGTTGTTGATAGTACAAAACCGCTTTCGGGTTCTCCGGCGGATATGAAATTACCTCCTGTTGATACGAATCAGATTACTCCGGGAAAATGGTACCTTGGTGCTTCCGATCTTACAGCCTGGGTTGGCCCCTGGGGAATTTCTTATGCTGCTAATCTTACACCTGATACAGCTACAGGTATTGGCGGAATGACCGAAGGAACTTTTATTAAAATACTTCGCAGCGGCAAATTTATGGGTGTTGATGCCGGAAGGCCAATTATGCCTCCCATGCCGGTAGAAAACTTCAAAACGGTATCAGATAATGACCTGAAATGCATATTTGCATATCTTAAATCACTAAAGCCTGTCAAAAATCATGTTCATGATTATGTTCCTCCACCTGCCATAAAAAGCCTGATGTAAATGGAATAAAAAAAAGCGTCAGAACCTCATTAATCCCTTGTATAAACTCTACTCTATCCTCGTGCCAATGAAATCCTGACGCGGATGCAATATTATACTACAGGCCGGTACAAAACATTAAAATGCGATTAATTGACTTTGAGGGGTAGGTTATTGAATTGAAATTGCCCACCTTTGCAATATGGAAAGGACAAGTATATTATTGGTGGAAGACGAGCCTAAAATGTCGGCCTATGTGAAAATGGGTTTGGAGGAAAACAATTATCATATTGATGTTGCGATGGATGGAAGAACCGGAGCCGATTTAGCCTTGCGGAATAATTACAGCGCAATAGTGCTGGATGTAAACCTTCCGGAATTAAATGGCTATGAGGTATGCAGGCTGATAAGACAGAAAAAACCCAGGTTGCCTATACTTATGCTTTCGGCGCTGAATAAAATTGAAAATAAACTGGAAGGTTTCAACACCGGAACAGACGACTACCTGGTAAAGCCTTTTGAATTTGCCGAACTGCTGGCAAGGTTAAAAGTGTTACTAACGCGTACGGAACAAATAGTGGAAAAAAACAAAGTTCTTAAAGTGGCCGACTTAATTATGGATTTGGACTCGAAAATGGTAAAACGCGGTAAAAACACAGTAGAACTTACATTAAAGGAGTTTAACCTGTTGCAATATCTCATGCAGAATAAAAACAAAGTAGTAAGCAGGTCTGAGTTGCTGGAAAAAATTTGGGGAATAAACTTTGATACAGGAACCAATGTGATAGATGTATATATTAATTTCCTCCGAAAAAAAATTGACTTGCCAACCCACCCAAAACTGATACATACGTATATCGGCATGGGCTACATTCTAAAAGTAGCGGGAGATGCAGATTAGAGATAGGCTAACACTGCGGTTCTCAGTTATTGTAACCGTTATTTTAATTCTATTTTCTTTAGCCATTTATTACATTTTCTCTGTCTATCGTGAAGACAGGTTTTACGACTCCCTATATGCTGACGGGCTTACCGAAGGCAGGATGTATTCGAAAGATGTGAAGGAGATTGATACAACCATGCTCCGCATTATTGATAGAAATACATTGCTTGCACCTGAAACAGGGGTGGATGTTTATAGTGATTCGGGTAAGTTAGTCTATAGGGATCCTTTGGACGTGCCTGCGCATGCTTTATCAAATGAACTATTTATTAAAATAAAAAGTAATAATCAGGTCAGGCAAAAGGATGGCAAGAATGAAGCAATATGGATTTACTATAAAGGGAAATTTGAAAATACCATTGTCTATATATATGGATATGATGAAGTAGGGTATGCCCGGTTGCGTTTTTTAGCCGAAATATTGAGCATAGGCTGCTTTGTGGCCTTTTTCATTACATTTATTTCAGGCTATTTTTATTCCCGGCAAATGCTTTCGCCAATTAATAATATTATTAAAAATGTACGGGATATTACCGCATCGAACCTTGATTTGCGGCTGAAAGTAGGCAAGAACAACGATGAAATTGACAGGCTCGCATCCACCTTTAACCAAATGCTTAACAGGCTGGAAGAGGCTTTTGAAATGAAGAAAGATTTTATTTCCAACGCATCGCACGAATTGCGTACACCCTTGGGCATATTAATGGTTCAAATTGAAGTGGCGCTCCTTAGTGACCGCACATCTGGCGATTATAAAAAGGTATTAGCCTCAATGCTCGACGATATAAAAAGGTTGCGGTTGCTTATGAACGGGTTGCTGGAATTGACGGAAGCCAGCATGAGCCCGGAATCGCTGAAGTTATATCCCATGCGTATTGATGAATTGCTTTGGCAGGCTAAAGGAGACTTATTAAACCAATACCCAAATTATAAAGTTATTGAAAGATATACCATTATTCCGGAGGACCAGAAAAAACTGATAATATACGGGAATGAACTTTTGTGCAGCGCATTGATTAATATTATGAATAACGGCTGCAAATATTCCCGCGACAACCAGGTATATATATCATTGGAAGCGAAAAATGATATGGTTACCATAACCTGCACCGATATGGGAATAGGCATTCATGAAGATGATTTAAAGAAAATATTTCAACCCTTTTACCGGGGCGAAAATGCAAAGTCCTTTTCAGGAAACGGGCTGGGATTGGCTCTTACCCAAAAAATTATTGAGCTGCATAAGGGTGTGTTGCAAATTGATACTAAATTAAATGAATATACCAAGGTAATAGTTGTGCTGCCTATTCAAAAGGGGTAGCCTTACTACCACCGATAATTTCAAGGGGACAAGGAAAATGGTGGTAACGAAATAAAAAAAGCAGGTCTGTAAGCCGGATTCTGTCTACCCCTCATGACTGAGGCTGATTCTATCATTTATCTCTTCACACCGAAATGTGAAAGGTCCCGTCCCGATTACTCGGGACGGAAGCCTGCAACCTACCCACCAAGTCGGGCGAGCCACCCTCAAGCCTTGGCTTATTTGGTTTTGCAACTCCCGGGGTTTATCCCTACTGCAAGTTACCTTGCAATATCGTGAGCTCTTACCTCGCGTTTTCACCCTTACCCAGAAGCAGTACAAGTACACTTCAGGGCGGTTATTTCCTGTGACACTGTGCCATTTCCCGACGTTTACTGTCGGGACTCCCCTGTATTCCAGGGGCGGGATGCTCATTGTTGTCCGGACTTTCCTCTCCGCATTGCTGCGAAGCGATAGAACGACCTGCTGGGTACAAAATTAGCAAATTTGTAGGTGTCCACTCCCTGACCCTCTCTATTTTTAGAAAAGGAAGTTTGATGTGAGGGTTAAAAATCAAATACTTAACAAATTTTAACAGGCTTATGTACTTGGCTTCGTAGCCCGTAGGCTAAATTTGTGCTCATAAAAAATAGAACTATGGCAGATATAAAAGAACTTAACGAACGGATTCAAAAAGAGAGCGCCTTTGTTGACCTGATGAACCTGGAAATGGAGAAGGTTATTGTTGGGCAGAAGTATTTATTGGAAAGGCTATTAGTGGGGTTGCTATCCAACGGACACATATTGCTGGAAGGGGTACCCGGATTGGCAAAAACGCTGGCCATTAAAACTCTTGCTTCTACTATAGATGCAAGTTTCAGCCGTGTGCAGTTTACACCCGACCTGTTGCCCGCCGATTTGGTAGGTACACTTATCTATAATCAGAAGAAAGAAGAATTCACCGTCCGTAAAGGGCCATTGTTTGCCAACTTTGTATTGGCCGATGAAATAAACCGCGCTCCTGCCAAGGTACAGAGCGCATTATTGGAAGCCATGCAGGAAAGACAGGTTACTATTGGAGATACCACCTACCCGTTACCCGAACCTTTTTTAGTTCTGGCCACCCAAAACCCTATTGAACAGGAAGGGACTTATATGCTGCCCGAGGCGCAAGTGGACAGGTTTATGCTGAAAGTGGTTATTACGTATCCTAATAAAGTAGACGAACAAAAAATTATCCGCCAGAACCTGGCTTTTGATTTTCCAAAAGCACAACAAATACTTAAACCTGCCGATATTACCAATGCCCGCAAGCTGGTGAAGGAAGTATATATGGATGGGAAAATAGAAAACTACATCCTCGATATAGTTCTGGCAACCCGTAACCCGAAAGAATATAATTTAAGCAAGTTTGCACCGCTTATCAGTTATGGTGGCTCTCCGCGTGCAAGTATAAGCATGGCATTTGCAGCTAAGGCTTATGCATTTATTAAGCGCAGGGGTTATGTTATTCCGGAGGACGTGCGAGCCGTTTGCCATGATGTGTTGCGTCACCGTGTGGGATTAACCTACGAAGCAGAAGCAGAAAATATTTCGACCGAAAATATCATTACAGAAATACTGAATACAGTTGAAGTACCGTAAACAAGGAGAAAGTAGAAAGGGAAAAGTAGAAAGCAAAAACCTTTCACTTTTACAAAGTTTATACTTTCCCCTTTTTACTTTAAACTTTATACTAATTGCCGATGGATGCGACA
>DATHOL010000347.1:0-3140 GCA_035484895.1 Bacteroidia bacterium
TACCCCGATAAATGCGCCTTGCACCTATTCGTTGCCGAATCTTCCTTTATATTTGTTGTAAATGGAATTCATAACAAGCATAATAATTCCAACTCCGATAAAAACAAAAGCGCGTGTTAAGGTGCTTGTTTGGGCAAGGTCGAAAAATATTAACCTGACTATACATATACCCAATGCTGCCAGCGCTACATAACGGAAATATTTTTCCTTTAAAATAACACTCAGTACAAACACCATAAAACATTCTACCACCCAAAGAAGCGTAAGTATGGATTTATCAAATGAAAAATAAAGGAACAACCCTGTGCACACTATTAACGGATAAAAAATCCAACTGTTGCGGCTCTTTTGAATTCCGTTTGCCAAATCATGGAAAACATTCACCACAACAGGGAAACGAATATCTAATAAGGAACATTTGCGATAGAAATAAATCAGGAATCCAAATTGCATTAAAATGGAAACGCTACCACTATACGATGCCTTGTCGTACCAAAAAATATTCGGATTAACATATTGACTCGTAACAAATGCCACCTGCAATGCGGTAGCCCAATACATTATCAAGGCATAAAAAACCAATCGTGATAGTGTTTCCTTTTTCCAGTTTCCTATAAATGCCATAATAAATGCGGAGGATATCCATATAACAGGAAACCAATAAACACTGGATTCCACGCTTACAGTAAGCGCAAAAAACAGGATGATAAGTTCAATAAATAAGGGATGTAAATACTCCCAGCTTTTATAAGTAGTTCCTTCCGGCTTCTTTGCTCTCGCCCAATAAGTGAATACCAGCAAAGCAACTATTTCTATCAAAAAGCGTGTTTTTATTATAGCGCCTAAATATTCATTGGAATGAATATGGACAAAGACATGACGCATCAGGAAGAGCAAAATGAAAACATACCCTACATGCAATAAGAACCTATCGGTTTGATTTTTATAAGGCGCGGCATTTTGCAACTTTCTTCGCGCCAGATGCGAAAGTTCCAATGCCACCGGCGACAATACCAGCCATGCCACTCCGGGAATAAATTCGGATATGGAATTAAATATTAAATAGGAAAGTATAGTTGCGTGAATTGCGAAAAGATAAATACCCGCCCAGTTTTGAAACTTTCCAAAATAAGCGGACCATTTTATTCCAAAGGCCGACAGGATAAATAATGGAATGCCTTCTATAAATATCCTCACTCCATTTACTTCGGTGTAGGTGGTAATAAGATAATACCAGTTTATAGCATATATGGATAATGCAACTGTTATGGCTGCCAGCGTAATTTCCACCATCTGTACTTTTTCTTTTATAAGTATCACCGCAAGGCCGATGGCAACAGCGCCGTAACCTATCCATGGAACATGGTACAAATGCAAATAGATAATCGCAAAAAACGCGCCCGTCAACAATCCGAAAATATCGAATACATTTTTAAATTCTTCCCTTTTTTCATTACCGAAAATTAAAAATAATATTCCTGAAATAAAACATACGGAAACCTCGCCCGTGTGCTGGTATAATATGGTAGTGTTCGCGTAATCCAGTTGGAAAACAGAAATGAATACTACCGCAATACTTACTAAATAAAGCGCTCCACCCCACACCTGGTATAGGATTTCATTTTTCCGGCGGATAGCGCTGAGAACAAACAGTATACTTGCCGCATATATAGAAGAAAGGATAAAGAGTGTATCGAATTCCCAATTACGCAGCGTTATTAACGCCACAACAACCATTAGCTGCGAAAGCAACGTATCCATAAAATACAACCACTCCAACCCTGCTTTTTTCAGCCTGCCTGCAAGCAGGAATGTAACAACAGCCCCGGCAGCCAAATAAACAGTAGACAGTTCGGTGCCTGTAATAAACAGCATCACATTTCCAAGGACAAAAAGCCCGGCAAGCATAATGCCATATAGAATGAATGAGTCCCGAATTTCTTTATTCTTCGGTGCGGCGTAAATAGCGAAAACTGTTCCACTGAAAAAACAGAAAAATAGTTCGGCAGCTTGTTCATATAAATTATTCACCCCCATATGTTGGGTCATATAAACACCTGACACCAATAGCAGAATGAGGCCAACTGCGCTTGCCATCACCAATCCAACCTTATACAAAAAATCCTGTTTTTCCTTCATCATGATTACAAGGTAAAGCAGTACTTCGGCGAAAACAGCAGTAATGATAAATGGCAGATTCATTTGCCAGTTCAAAAGTGAAAGAAGAGCTATGATAGCCGTTGCCTGCGCTACCAATGTATCGGTATAATACAACCAGGTAATTTCATACTTGCGCGCCTTGCGTGCCAGGAAAAATGCCGCAATTGCACCAATAGAAATGAAAAGGGTGGAAATCCGCATGTGTGACGAATAGAGATATAACCCGATTCCGAAATAAAACCAGTTTATCAAATGCACAATGAATGGCAGCGTATCAAAAGCCTTATTTTTATATACGCTCCTGTAATGCACCAGTGCCACCGAAATGCTGATAGCTATTACCGTAATAATGCCGAGTATTTTATATTGAAACGTAATTATGGGTTGCTGGTAAAACCAATACAGGTGGTAGGCAAAAAACGAACTGATGGTTAAAAGTAAATGATAGTTCCATTTTTCGCGGTAGGTAAGCGCAATGCCAAACAAGGATACCAAAGCCGCCAGCACCAATGTAATAGCGTTAGGCGGAACAATGGAAAGGGCCACCAAACTCAGTAATACATGCAGCGAAGCGTACACCTGGCTACCTCCAATATATCCCAAAAAAAGGTTTACAATAATACCCGTACTCAGAATTAATATACCCATAAGAGGGTCGAATACCCATTGCAGTCCCGGTATTCCGGCTGAGCCGAGACATCCAAACAAAAATACGGCTCCTGCACTACTCCGTAGCCAAAGCGCAAGTTTTACCCATTTATCATGCTGCTTGAGGTAGATAAATCCTGCCGTTAGTAATACCGAAAACGAGGTGATGAGGAAGAACCTGTAAAGGGCGGAAACTTTAAGTGCGGCATAAATCCCAAAGAACACCACACCCGCCACCATGATAACCGCACCCAATATTCCGGTCCAGTTTTCCACAAACTGCTTTTCAACATTAGCCCAAAAATCAGAACGCTTTTCTATAATTGGTTCGG
>DATHOL010000348.1:0-2542 GCA_035484895.1 Bacteroidia bacterium
CCCCATGCGATCGGAACCATCCGCCGGAATGCGGAAACTGTAATTTATTTTTATGGTAACTTTATCTCCTTTCGCTTTCAATGGTTCCTTCAGGATTACCTGCATGCGGGTATCCGTAATTACAATTTGCGGATTGATAACATTGCCATGTTCGGTAACACTTATCGAATGAATACTGTCTCCACCCGCAAACTCTATATTGCCAAAACGCCCGCCACCAACAGGAGTTGTGAAGTGAGAACGTGATTTGGTAGTAAACATATTCTGGTCAAGTTGAAGCCATAGATAATTGAGTTCATCGGGACTGTTATTGGTATAGGTAATATCCACCGTCCCGGTGATTTCATCCTTGGCAGTATCCAATGTGCAACTAATTGTATAGTCTGATTTATTCTGCCAGTACATAGGCCCCGGCGCTCCGCTACCGCTGCGGTATTCATTGCCGGGTGCATTTAAAAATTGCGGATCAAATACTTGTTGGGGGTCATAAGTGGTTTTATCTTGCGCAAAAATAGCAGCAGTGCAAAACGCTAACGTGATTGTAGAAAATACCTTCATGAATATGATTTTATGAATTACGAAATTATAAATTGTTTTTTATCTCCTTCTTCAATTACAGGGGGATCTGCACTTGCTATGGTAACCTTCACCCGTTGAATTCTGCGTTTGTCTGCTGCTTCAATGGTAAATAACACGTTTTCAAATTTTATTTTTTCATTTTTTTCGGGTATCCTGCCCGCCACTTCCATAATCAGTCCTGCTAAGGTATCGGCACCACCTTTATGTGTTTGGAAAAAGGCCTCGTCAATATCAATTGTGCGGCAAAAATCGCCCAGGGTTACTTTTCCTTCAAACACATAATTATGTTCATCCAGTTTCGAGAAAACTATTTTTTCCTCATCAAACTCATCATTTATTTCGCCCAAAATTTCTTCTACGATATCCTCGAGAGTAACTAATCCCGAGGTGCTGCCAAACTCATCTACTACTATGGCAAGGTGTATTTTCTTTTTCCGGAAATCTTCCAGCAGGTCGCTTATTTTCTTGCTTTCGGGAACAAAAAAAGGCGGGTGCAACATACTTCTCCAGTTGAAAGAATTGTCTTTCCCGCTATGCACCAGCAAATCTTTAGTATACAGAATACCTACCATATTATCGGGCGTATTGCGAAATACAGGTATCCTCGAAAAGGCTGAATCTACAGCTTTTACAAGGAGTTCGCTAAATACAGTTTGCTCATTAAACCCGACAATATCTATCCTTGGCTGCATTATTTCTTTTACATCTTTATTACCTAATTGAATAATATCTTTTAAAATCTTTTGCTGTGTATCGGGTATATGTTGCGATGCCAGTTCAAGCGCATCGGAAAGGTCGTCTTTGGAAAGTGCAGGCCTGCGGCGAAGAATATACTTATCCATAAATTTTGTAGAACTGGTAAGGATAGATGCGAAAGGATAAAAAAAGGCACGCGTCAGGAAAATAAAATAAAGCATCCTGCTGGCAACCCTTACCGGATGGTTAGAAGCATAGGCCTTTGGAATGATATCGCACAATACAAGCAGGGTAAGCGTTACCAATACCACCTGAAAAATAAAGGTGAGAATTGGGTGGTCAAATACATTTACAATATGACTTGTGAGAAACGCGGAAAGAATAATTATGCTCAGGTTGAAAAAATTGTTAGCAACCAGCAAAGCCGCCAGCAAGTGTTTTGGATTATCGAGCAATAAAAGTATTTGCTTGTCTTTTCGGGAAATAGATTTTTTGAGGATAGCCTTTTCGGTTGTGGTAATCGAAAATAAAGCCGTTTCGGAACAGGATACCAATGCCGATAAAATAATAAAGACACCTATCAGCAGGAAAGCAAATGCCTCGCCTACCTCCAGCGCAATAAAGTTGAGAAAAATATGGATAAGATGAATTTCTGCGTTCAATTCCGTTGTTAATTACAAATAAAAACCCTAACCCTGTTAAGAGTCAAGGGATAAATATAGTACAAAAATTTATTAAAACGGTAAATCAGCCGGAGGAGCCGATTCCATTTCATCGGCTGAAGCAGAAATACCATCAGCACCATGTTCGCCAGGTGCAGGTTTGCGTCCCAGTATAGTCAGGTTTTCGCCTACAATTTCCGTTGCCCGTTTTTTAGAACCGTCTTTATCTTCCCAGGTACGTGTGCGGAGTCGCCCCTCAACATACACTTGCATACCTTTCTTTAAAAGTTTTTCCGCCACTTCAGCCAAGCCGCGCCACAAAACTATGTTGTGCCACTCCGTTGATTCCACTTTATCTCCCGACCTGTTTTTGTGAACTTCGGTGGTTGCTAATGGGAAATTCGCTACAGCAATACCACCTTCCAGATAGCGAACTTCGGGGTCTTTCCCTAAGTTGCCAACCAGAATCACTTTGTTTACTCCACTCATATCTCGTAATTATTTAACATTAACTAACTACAAATATATAAAATATTTAACCCCATTATTAAAATTGCATTAAAATATTTTAATCCGACCAATAATCCTATTAATCACACCTATTA
>DATHOL010000349.1:0-6099 GCA_035484895.1 Bacteroidia bacterium
TTCGCAATTTAACAAGGATAGTTTGTATTTGCTGCGCGATAAAGTGCATGCATTTATGGCGATGCAAAAACCTTCAGTCGATAGTTTTTATAACAGTGTAAATAAAGACTGGGTTAAAGCATTTATCGTTCTGGAATATCCATTGAAACCTGTATCTCCTGCGGCAGCGGCCTTGCAAAATGATATAGATGCCCGGTTCGACCGTTACAAAGCTTCTATTAAAAAGGAGAAATTTTATATCTATAACATAAAATCAAAAATCATTCTTTTCAGGAAATTTTTATTTGAAAATAACAGCCAGTATTTTAAGCGTGGGCAAATTCCCGGCTTAGGTAACCTGATGACCCGTTTTTATCATTCGTTTTATCTGTTCATCTTGTTTTTTGGAATAATCGGGATGCTTTTACTCCTGTGGAATGGCCTTCGAAGTAATATTTTGCTGTTGTTGTTATGCATCATTCCGGGATATGATATTATTATACATCCCCTTGTATTACGCTTGGCAGATAACCGCTATTTATTGCCCGTATGGCCTTTTCTTATTGCCTGTGCGGCATATACTTTTATAATACTATATCACAAGGTGGTAAAGCCGGAAAAGCCGGTTGCCTGATTTAAGCGCTAGTTCTGCACCAGCGTAGTTTGAATATCGATATCGCTTTCTGAATGTATTTCGGCATAAATGCCGCCAATATCCATTGACATGGCCAATACCATATTCACATTATAGTTCCTGTAATAATTATCTTTCAAGTCATATACGAGCTTTCCTTTCCCTTCCCCCTCGGCTTTAAAAGTGTGGTCGGTAATCGTTGAATTTAAACTATACACCTGCGAAATATCAAATGCAGCTGTTCCGGTGTTAATGCTGTTTAGTTTGTAAGTTGTAGTAATAGTTAGCTGAAGTTTTATTCCGCCCATATCCATACTCATGGGAGATTCACGCGTAAATTTCTCGCCTACTTTCAGGTTTTTCTGCGGCCCGCAGGATTCCTGAAGCAAATTCTGCACCGATGATATCAACGCTTTTTTCATATAATCATTCATCTTCGGAGATGACATGGAATCAATAACAGGTATCCTGCCAATAGTATCTACTCCATAAAATAAGGAACTGTCCGGAATTTCAATATGCCCGTCCTTGCTATTGGTTTTTAAATATTCCATGGTGAATGGAAAGGTATTTTGCGGACCCAGTTTGCCTGTTTTAAGAGCAATTAAAACACTCATTTCGTTCTGCTTCTTCGATGGATTTTCAATTCCCTTATCTTTCAATGTTTGAAGCATAACGGGGCTTGCATCGAACTTTGATTCCATCTTGGTTTTTTCATTCATAAGCTGGTTATATATGCAGTCGGGCTTATATTCCACCTTAAAATCTATTGAATCTGCGCTTCTCCGGTTGCACGACCACAACAAAAGAATAACTGGAAATAAGAAAAGCCATTTTTTCATACTCTATTCCGTAAGGGGAAAAACTTCAATATAACAGGAGCGAAATGTTACACAAAAGTAATAATTTTATTAATATTTAGGAAGCCCTTTCCGATACCCTTATACTAGAAACAGTGTTAATTGTTGCATTTTATTGATATAAAACGATTGCAAAATGACTTTCAGCTTCTCGAGGAGTAAAAGGACAAGGGGGTAAGTAAATAGCCCATGATTTCTACAATCCATTGTTTATAACATCCTAAACCGGGGTAAATACTTCGGGTTAATTGTGGGTAGTTTTGTAAAAAGACACAACCTAAATTAATATAGAAGTATGAAAAACACAAATTTTAACCGCAACCTTTTACTTGGAGCAATATTATTATTGCCCTGTTTTGCAATGGCTTCTAAAGATAGTTTGCGCACGAATTCAGGAACTTCCAATATACCCGTTTCAAAAGGTTGGATACCTGTTCATGCAGTGGAGGCGCCTGCAGAAGCAACCTCAAACGTAACTCCCGTTACTATTACCTATCGTGTGCAGATATTGGCTTTGCAACATCCTGTAAATATGGAATCGGTAAAAGTAAACGGCGTGGATGGAAAAATTTATTCTACTAAAAGCAACGACCTTACACGCTATTATATGGGTGAATTCAACGATTTGGGCACTGCAAACCAATGCCGCGAAAAGTTAGTGCAAAATGGTTTTGAAGATGCCTGTATAGTAGCTTATAAAAACGGTGAACGGATTACTATCAAGGAATCGCTTTCTATATTAGGTAAATAGACCTCACCCTACCCTCTCCTACAAGGAGAGGGTAATCTCACTAAGTTCGCGAGCCCACCTTCTCCTCTTAGGAGAAGGACCAAGGATGAGGTCTGATAGCTGTCAGACTTACTTTATTATCACCATCTTTTTGCTGCCCACATAATTGCCATTGGCGCGTAAAATGTAAAAGTATGTACCCGTTGCAAGATCAGCAGTAGATACCAGCAACGAATCAAAAGTCCTGTCGACAGTAAAAGATTTTACCTGCCTGCCCTGCAAATCATAAAAAATTATCTCGCCCTGGTTTGCTCCATTTGGTAATTCATATTTAATGGTAGTAGAATTTTTTGCCGGATTAGGATAGGCATTTAAAAGGCTGCCGCTACCACCTTGAGTTAATGGCTGAATGGAAGTAATTAAGTTGCTATTTGAACACTCACTGCAGGGCAACGCGCCCGGAAGACCATAAACGTAGGCTTTACTCCCAAGAGAAAAACCGTATGAATCATTCAAAATTATTTTATATCCATTTGGTGTGTAAAAAACAGGTTCAGTATATGGAAAATCATTGGGGCCTCCCAATCCTCCATCCCCACCAAAACAAACAGAATCTTTAGAAAAAATAAGACTCCCTGCATCATTATAAACTTTTACGTATCCTGTTGAGTTTACGTCACTATATTCCATTAAGTATTCAATATCTGATGAATTATTATTAAATAATGAATCAGAAACATATTCAACTATCAACGGAGGGTTGGAAGCAGAAAGTGGCTGAGGAGGAATAGCAAATTGTTTATAAAGGCTGTGATTCAGGTTATAAATTTCAACCATACCATGAAGATTATCAGGATTCACCATTACATACTTATAGCCAAGTGACGAAAAATGAATAATTCTAAGGCCGTATCCAGTGGTATAATTATAACTCCCCGTGTCATAGGTATGCTCATAGGTAAGTTGTGCTTTCGCCCCTCCCACACAAAAAAGCATTGAAATTGCAATTAGTAAATTTTTCATAGTATTGAATTTTATTAAACAAATATATAAATTATTTCGAACCAAATTATCGGCGTCTCGCAAAGACGCTAAGTACGCTGAGAAAATACACGCTTTCTCTTTGCGCACCTTGCGTCTTTGCGAGACACCGCCTTTGCAAGAAATTATTCCTTATTTTTAGCCAACCCAAAACACAACTATGCTCACCCCGAATTTCACTCCTTTCCCGGTTATTACCACCGAACGCCTTGTCTTGAGGCAAATGACCAAAGATGATGCAAACGACCTTTTCCGGATACGTTCCGATAAAAGGGTGAATGAATATTTGGTAAGAATACCCTCTCAGTCAGTGGATGATGTTATTGCATTCATTACTAAGTTAGACATTTCTATTTCGAATAATGAATCTATTATTTGGGGCATCACGCTGAAAGATGAAAACAAAGTAATAGGCACCATTTGTATATGGAACCTTAAAAAAGAACATGACCGTGCTGAGGTAGGTTATGAATTATACCCCGATTATTGGAGAAAAGGAATTATGCAGGAAGCGTTAAGCGCAATTCTTGATTATGGCTTTAATGTGATGAAATTACACTCCATTGCTGCAATTATTGATCCCTTTAACGAAGGTTCTTATTCATTGTTAGAGAAAAACCGCTTCGTGAAAGAAGCTCACTTTAAAGAGGACTATTTCCACCATGGCAAGTTTCAGGATACAGTAATTTATTCGCTGTTAAGCCCTAATCGGGCATTAATAAAATGATGTTATTCCCGTATTGGGTAGGGGTTCAAAATTTTGAACCCCTACAAATATTCAAAGCCCTATAGAGCCTGTCCCGAATTCACTTCGGGAGGTTTGGGGCGAACAAACTATTATTGCTTATTGCGCCACTATAACTTCCACTTCCTTTGGTTTCCTTTTGAATTTTGACTTTACACCTGCTGTTGCATAGTACAAGATAGGCACCAATATCAATGTAAGGAACGTAGCAAAGCTTAATCCGAATATCATAGTCCATGATAGCGGGCCCCAGAATGCAACACTGTCGCCGCCAAAATAAATATGCGGATTCAGTTCGCTGAACAAGGTTCCGAAGTCAATATTCAATCCCAATCCAAGCGGTATTAAACCAAGTATGGTTGCAATAGCTGTAAGTATAACCGGTGTCATACGAATCTTTCCGGCTTCCACCACGGCATCTTTTACTTTGTAACCCTGTGCTATAAGCATATCCGTAAATTCAACCAGCAATATTCCATTCCTTACTACAAGTCCCGCCAGTGCTACAAACCCAATTCCACTCATTACAATAGATATATCCATTTTGGTAATGGCATAGCCCAGCATAATACCTACCACGCAGAAAATTACTTCGGTAAGAATAATAAATGGTTTGCTGATGGAGTTAAACAGGGTAATCAGGATTAAGAAAATGAGCATAATGGAAATCATGAACGCACGTCCGAGGAAAGCTCCTGTTTCCTTTTGGTCCTGCTGTTCACCGGTTAATTCAACATCTACACCCGAGGGTACATTGTAGTTATGAATAGCCGCGGTAACCTGTGCCACCACGCTATTCGGGTTGTATCCACCCAGCACATTCGATGAAACCGTAATAACCGGTTTTTCATTCAAGCGGGTAATAGCCCCGAAGGTTCTTCCATAATGCACATTGGCAAATGTGGAAATAGGAATCTGGCGGATATCGCCATGCATATTCATATCGCGGAAGGTAATATCCAGATTGCGGAGTGCATTAATATCCTCGCGCTGATTCCGCTGGTAGCGCACCATAATAGGATATTCATCATTCAGGTCACGGTATTTGGATGTTTCATATCCATATACGGCGGTACGTATTTCCTGGCCTATCTGCCCGGTGCTTACACCTTCAAAATTGGCACGTTCACGGTCAATATCAAAAACTACTTCCGGTTTATTTTTCTGCAAATCCGATTTCAATTTTTCTACTCCCGGGATATCCAGTGAATCCAGATAATGCAATAATCCCTGCGAAACATTCACCAGCTTGGCATAATCATCTCCACGTATTTCAATATTAACAGGCTTTCCCGTAGGAGGCCCGTTCTTTTCCTGGTCCACGGTGATTTCCGCACCTGCAATATTACCCATGGCTTTCTGCAATGTATCAAGATAGATGGCGGTAGATACGCCGCGCCTTAATGAATAATCTACAAATGAAATGGTTATTTTACTTTTATTGGAATACGTTCCGTTATCATTATCGGCCGGGTCTGCCGCGCCAATAGCCACATTGGTTATTACCGATTGCACAATAGGGTTGGTATCTCCTATCACTTTATATACTTTGGCTTCCAACACCTGGGTTACAGAATCGGTATATTTTATATCTGTTCCCACAGGCAAATTCAGGAATACATTAATCATGTTCGGGTCTCCTTTCGGAAAGAAAACCACATTGGGAGTTCTGGCTCCAAAAAGCATAAATGTGAATACTGTAACTGCAATAAAAGCTCCCAAAACAGTTAAGGCATGTGTCCATTTGGCAACACACCAGGTCATGAATTTGGCATATCCCCGTTGGAAAGATGGCCATGCCCTGGTTTGGAATGCGTGTACAGCCCTGTAAAGCAAGAAGCGATAGATAAGGTGAACTAATAACATTGCAATAAGGAAGTTACCCATACCGTATGATTTTGCAGCGTAGAATATCAATGCTAATGCAACAAAGACAATACTTGTAATAGATAGCCCCTTGGTCCATTTGCCCAATTTACTTTCCCCTTCTTTATGCGGCTTCATAAACTGCACGGCAAACACCGGGTTAATGATATATGCCACAAAGAGCGATGCCATCAATGTGATGATAAGCGTTACAGGCATATAGTGCATAAACTTTCCTATAATT
>DATHOL010000350.1:0-2846 GCA_035484895.1 Bacteroidia bacterium
ATCAAAGCGCGTTGAGTGCTGTAGGAAGCATTTATGATGTTTTGAAACGCTCTCCCGGTGTCTTGATTGACCAAAATGAAAATATAAGCATGCGGGGCAAGCAGAATGTAATGGTGATGATTGACGGAAGAATAACACCAATGTCATCTACCGACCTTGCCAATTTCCTGAAAAGCCTCCCTTCCGAATCGGTTGAAAAGATTGAGTTTATTACCAACCCGTCTTCCAAATATGATGCGAATGGAACAGCAGGAATTATAAATATTATTTTGAAAAAGGATAAAGCAATAGGTGCGAATGTCTCATTGCATGCAGGATATAGCCAGGGGCTTTACCCAAAGACAAATGACGGATTCAGTATTAACGAGCGGACTAAGAAGTTCAATATATTCGGTGTTTATAATTACTCCTATAGAGGTTCCGCTAATTTGCTCACCCTGAACAGTGATTATTACAACGGCTCAAAATTGGTGGGGGCGACCATTCAGAATGAAGATCTAAAATTTCCAATAACAACCAATATGGCCCGCATAGGGACTGATTTTTTTGCTTCTGATAAAACCACCATCGGATTTATTGCCGATGGAATGATCACACAATTTAATTCCGCTGAAACTACTACCACCTATGAATATGACAGCCTAAACAGAGGTACCTCATATAATGTAGCAAATAGTACTACGCCCAATACAATTAATAACTATTCAGGAAATCTTAACTTTAAGCATACATTCGATTCAGCCGGACGCGAGCTTTTAATTAATGTGGATTATGCGAGTTATAACAACAAGGGCTATCAGAATGTGCTGACAGACTATTACAATTTGGATAATACAACTGCAACATCACCTACAAATTTATATGGCTACCTTCCGGGGAATCTGGATATTTATTCGTTTAAGGCTGACTACGACGGGCAATTTGGAAAGAAGGGGAGGTTGGAAGCAGGCGTTAAAACCAGCTATGTAAAGACGGATAATAACGTAATGGTATATGATGGTATTGATAACGCAGCACCGGTTGATACTGCCCAAAGCAATCATTTTATTTATACAGAGAATATAAATGCAACATATGCAACATACAGCAGAACCTTGCACAAAGCCGATTTACAAATTGGATTAAGGACTGAGCAAACTATTTCCGATGGAAACCAGGTAACCACCGGCCAGCAGTTTTCTCATAATTTTATACAGGTATTTCCAACCGTGTCTATAAACGATTCAATTGCAAAAGACCAGCAATTGGGAATTTCCGCCACCCGCCGTATTGACCGCCCAACCTACAATCAGTTAAACCCTTTCAGGTTATATGTAAACCCGACTTTCTACCTGCAGGGCAATCCGTATCTTATTCCACAGAATGCTTACTCATTGCAGGTTTCCGATACCTATAAGCAAAACTATACGCTTACACTTGGATATACACACACGCTTAATGCCATAACAACCGTGATATTGCCCTTCCCCGGAAGCCAGAACATTGCCGAGCAAACAGATGAAAATCTAAGCACATTCGATACATACAGTGCCAACTTAACAACTGTTAATCAGTTTGGAAAATGGTTAAATGTAATTGTAAGCGCCGATGCATATATGAGCCACTACATTGCTAATCTTGCTTCCACACCGTTGAATTCGGACCGCTTTTTGTGGGATATAAATGCTAATAATAATATTTCAGTTTCGAAAGACCTGAGCCTTGAACTGGACGGGTTTTATGGCTCAGGCTACGACCTCGGATACCTATTCATTAAAGGCTCGTGGTGGGCTGCTGCCGGTGTTAAGTTAAATGTGATGAAGGGCAAGGGTACTATAAAACTGAATGCGAATGATATTTTTTGGACTGACCTAACTGTGGGCACCACAACGTTTACAGGATTTAAGCAATCTATTTTTGTAAGAAGAGATACAAGGTTTGTCGGGATATCCTTTACCTATCACTTTGGTAATGCTTCCACCTCCAAATCATTGCGCAGCAAGGGTGGGGCAGAAGAGGAGAAAAATAGAGCTGCCAAAACCGGATAATCATTACAAGTGCCTGGTCAGGAGTATTGCCTCTATCGTTTGAATAGTGTATTTATCCTTCAGCTTGTACACTTCAATAGACTTGAATCGGAAATGATAAAGTACGCTATCTGTGCCTCTTAAATCATACATGAATTTACTTGCCGGAACGGATTCAGAGTAAACACCGTTATTGGAATCTGACGCAGAACGCAAAGAGCTTATAAAATTAGAAAGCTCCATAACGGCAATGGTTTTCCCTCTTTTTACCAAACCATATTTGCAAGGCACTTTGTACGGGATGAAGTACACACTATCATTACCGGTCATAAAATAATCATAACTACGGGTTGTATCAACTTCCGCCTGGTCTGATTGGTAATATCTGAATGAAAATTCATTATAATAATCATAGCCCTTAACATCAATACCGGCCTTAAAGTAGCGGTTATCGGCGGTAAGTTCAAAATTGCTATTGACAGAGTTATTCTTGTAGTTGCTTCTGGAATAATAATAATTATAGGGTTGATAGGTAATTCCCATAATCTGGCACAGGGAATCAGGGGCGGCGGAATAATATACGCTGCTTCCATGCATCGAATCAATATTCCTGTTGAACCAGGGCTGAAGCATATTAATTGCATGTGCTTCGTCCATGTAATGTAGTATGGAACTTATGTTTGTTTCATCGGAATCGCTCACGGGTTTAACCGCTTTCACAACTTTACCATTCATAAGAATTCCATTCTTTACCAAAAGCTTCTCAAGCCTGTTTTTCTGGCTATGGTGCGATACACTGAATGCCCCTGTTGGCCCGGCAGAGGTAAGCAGGGCAAAGAT
>DATHOL010000351.1:0-4976 GCA_035484895.1 Bacteroidia bacterium
TTATTATAGCAAAAAATATAGTTAAGCGCTATTCGCAGCATGTTGCGCTGAACGATGTAAGTTTTCATGTGCCGGAAGGCGGTATTTATGGTTTGCTTGGCCCCAATGGAGCCGGTAAAACCTCTATGATTCGCATCATAAACCAAATTACTGCGCCGGATAGCGGTGAGGTGTTTTTTAATGATGAGAAACTAGCCCCTCATCATGCCGGATTGATTGGTTATTTACCCGAAGAACGCGGTTTATACAAGAAAATGAAAGTAGGTGAACAGGCCCTCTACTTAGCCCGCTTAAAAGGGTTGAGTAAAGATGATGCCATGACAAAACTCAAGCAATGGTTCATTAAGTTTGATATTACCGCCTGGTGGGATAAAAAAGTAGAAGACCTTTCCAAAGGTATGGCACAAAAAGTGCAGTTTATTGTAACCGTTTTGCATGAACCCAAACTACTTATACTGGATGAGCCTTTCAGCGGCTTTGACCCCATAAATGTAGAGTTAATAAAGAGTGAATTGCTGCGCCTGAAAAAAGAAGGCACCTCCATTATTTTATCTACGCATAACATGTCCTCGGTTGAGGAATTGTGTACTAACATTACACTCATCAACCAATCAAAAGCTGTGTTAGAAGGCAATGTGAACGAATTACGACATAGTTTTAAAGAACATAATTGGGAAGTAAAATTTCAGGGAGAAAATGATGCTATCAAAGCGGCGCTGAATGGTAAGTATGAGTTACTTGATTTAATGCCTGAAAATAACCTGACTGTTGCCAGAATTAAAATATCCGAAGGACAAAACTCAAATGAATTATTAAAAACAATACTTCCGGTATGTACTGTAATTGGCTTTTCAGAAATTCTTCCATCAATGGCTGAAATATTTATTTCGGCTGTTAACAGAACCAATCCAACTAAAAAAGCATGAGTAAAATAGGGCTAATCATACAAAGGGAATATGTTACCCGGGTAAGGAAAAAATCATTTTTAATCATTTCTATTTTAGGCCCACTCTTGTTTGTGGGAATACGAATTGTACCCCGGCTTATTGCTGCCTCAAAAAGTGAACACCAGCGTGTGGTTGTAGTGGATGAAACCAAGACTCTTTGCGGAGTTTTGGAAAGTAATGCCACTGTCAATTATGATTATGGCTATTGCAATATTGATGTAACGGCGGTTAAAAAAATATTTGCTGACTCGGGCCATGTATCAGTCCTTTATATTCCGAAAACAGAACAGGTAATGGAGGTAAAACTCTATTCAAAAAATGACCCCGGGGATGATGTAGTATCGGCTATAGAATACCAGATGAACAACATTCTGGAACGAGCCAAAATGAAAGCGGAAAACCTTGACCAATCTATGATTGATAAGGTAAAATCGCATGTAAAGGTGAAGGATATTGTAAACAATCAATTAGCAAATGCCGGGTATAATGCAGGGCTGGGATATGTCTGCTCGTTTCTTATCTATATTTTCATATTCCTTTATTCCGTGCAGGTTATGCGAGGTGTAATGGAAGAAAAAATAAACCGCATTGTGGAAGTAATTATATCGTCTGTTCGCCCATTTCAGTTAATGATGGGCAAAGTAATTGGTGTTGGCCTGGTAGGATTAACCCAATTCCTTATATGGATTGTATTGGGGTTCGCCGTTTTCACTGTCGGTTCTTCTTATCTTCAGGGTAAAGAAATCAACCCAAAAAATGCCGCTATAGAGCAAACCTATAAAACAGGAACACCTATGCAAAACGGAAGCATTAACGTCCCTAACTCTTTGAGCTCGGATGCATCCACTGATTCAGCCGATGATGGCCTTGACAATATGTTACGGGCCACAAACTGGCCACTTGTTGTAGGCGGTTTTATTTTCTACTTCCTTAGTGGTTTTCTGTTATACAGCGCTTTATTTGCAGCTATAGGTGCAGCAGTTGATCAGGACACCGAAACACAACAATTTATGTTACCCGTATCCATGCCGTTGATATTATCTATTGTGGTTATGGGAAGTATCATTACGAACCCGCACAGCAGTGTTGCCGTATGGTTTTCCATAATACCATTTACAGCACCTGTTGCAATGATGGCGCGCATACCCTTTGGAATCCCTATCTGGCAACTTGGTTTATCAATGGTGCTTATGGTAATTTCCATTTTTGGCACTGTTTGGCTGGCAGGCCGGATTTACCGTGTAGGTCTTCTGATGTATGGCAAAAAGGCTACCTATAAAGAGCTTGGCAAATGGTTATTCTATAAATAAAATACCTTGCGGATATTTGTCTCTCCACTCGATTGGGGCCTTGGACATGCAGCCAGGTGTATACCTGTTATCCACTATCTAGTAGAAAAGAAAATTGAAGTTGTAATAGGAGCAGAAGGTTCGCATCTTGTCTTTTTGAAAGAACATTTTCCCGATTGTGAATTTGTGGATTTTCCCGGATACCGGATATCGTATTCAAATAGATTGCCTGTCGGAGTAAAGGTTTTGCTGCAATTACCGCAAATGGTTTCGGCTATTAAAAAGGAACATGAATTACTTGATGCCATTATTAAAGAAAAGAAAATTGATGCGGTAATTTCCGATAATCGTTATGGTTTATGGAATGAAAAAATTCCATCGGTAATTATAACACATCAACTAAATATAAAGGCTTCGGTAGGAAATTCCTTACTCAGCAAAACAGCATATAATTATATTAAAAACTTTAGCGAATGCTGGATTCCGGATTATGCAGGTGAACAAAACCTGGCTGGTAGCCTCTCTCACCCTATTCCCAACGGATTAAATGCAAAATATATAGGGCCGCTTTCAAGGTTCAGACCTCACTCTATCCTCTCCTATATTGAGAAGGCAAATGACTTGTTAGTTATCCTTTCCGGCCCTGAACCACAAAGAACTACGCTTGAAGAAATCATACTAAAACAGCTAAAGGATTTGCCGGATTTAAAAACTTTACTAATTCAAGGATTACCGGGGAATAAAGCAACAAAAAGCGGATTAAAAAATATAGAAATAGTACCCCATTTATCAGACATAGAATTTCAACGTGCTGTTAATAGTAGCGATGTAGTCTTATGTCGTGGTGGCTATTCCACACTTATGGACTTAAACGCAGTTGGCTTTAAGAAATCCATATTTATTCCAACACCCGGACAGACAGAACAGGAATACTTGGGTGAATTGATGCAGGAAAAAGGATTGGCCATAACCTGCAAACAGAAAGTGTTTTCATTGAAAGAGGCTATTGAAAAAGCCAAACAATTAAAGCCTGTTCAAATAAATTATACTGAAGAAGTATTTAAAAAAGTAGTTGATGAATGGACATCCAAACTAGCTTAGCTATAATTTTTTTATCTTTGCTCTCAGTGGCAATGGAGTTTGCCCTTAACCGTATCTCATAGAAATGTGTGATTCTGATAACTCCTACCTTAAAACTTAATCTATGTTAAAGACAATTACATTGGTAGGAATTGGTGGGGCAATAGGGAGCATACTCCGTTACCTGGTCTCCTCCGGGATTCAAAACAAATTTTTATCTTCTTTCCCTTATGGCACTTTATGTGTAAACATAAGCGGCTGTTTCCTTATAGGCATAGTTTATGCACTTGCCACCCGGGGCAACGTCAGCCCCGAATGGAGATTCTTTCTTGCTACAGGAATTTGCGGCGGATACACTACTTTCTCCACATTTTCTTATGAAAGCCTTACTTTATTGCGGGATAATGAACTGTTTTATGCCGGTGCCTATATTGCCGGTAGTGTTGTACTTGGTATTTTTGCAACCTTTTTGCCTGTAATTATAATTGAAAAAATTTGAGCCTATGGAAACCATTCAAAATGCCAAGTTGTTGCGGATATTTATCGGGGAACTTGATAAAATTGGCCACCAACCCTTATATGAAGCTATCGTTTTTAAAGCCAAAGAAGTTGGCATGGCGGGGGCAACAGGTTTTAAAGGCATTTTGTCTTTTGGAACTAAAAGCAAGGTAAACACTGTAAAACTTTTTGATATCAGTCCCGATTTGCCTGTTCTTATTGAAATTATTGACAGCGAGGAAAAAATAAATGCTTTCATCCCGACTCTTAACGAACTGTTTGACCAGTCGGGCTCAGGGGGCTTAGTTACCATTGAACGTGCAGAAATTATTCTGTACCGGGCTTCCACAAAAAATAAACAATAGTTTTTGGGAATATGATTTTAGTGCGGTTAATGGGGGGGCTTGGCAACCAAATGTTTCAGTTTGCATTGGGCTATAACCTTGCACGCAAAAACAATACAGAATTAAAGATAGATACTTCTCTTCTGGCTGACAAAAGCCAGCCTCACGAAGTGGTTACTCACCGCGACCTGGAGATTGATATTTTCGACATCCCCTTAAGTTTTGCAACACAAAAGGAAGTGGAGTATTTTAATGGCAAATCATATTCCTCCATCCCCGGAAAGATTGGCAATAAAGTAGCCTGGCAATTCCGGAAAAAAAACCTGATAATTGAAAACGGGCGCAATTTTCATCCTGAAATACTTACATTGCCTGATAACAAATGCCTGGTAGGCAGCTGGCAAAGCGAAAAATATTTTAAGGATATTGAAAATGAAATAAGGAAACTATATTCATTTACAAAGCCGCTTACAGGCAAACCATTAGCCATCAGTTCCGAAATTAAAAATTCTGAGTCTGTTTGCATACATGTTCGCAGGGGTGATTATGTTACGAGCCCTATCTACAGTAAATCGCTCGGAACAACTGAACCGGGCTATTATATGCAAGCTTTGGAGTTATTAAAATCTAAACGGAAAGTTAACAATCTGTTTGTATTTTCCGATGATATTGAATGGTGCAAGGCCAACCTTATATTTTCCATTCCAACCCAATATATGGATTATGAAGCAACCGGCAAAAAGTATGCCATCGATATGCAACTTATGAGTTTATGCAAGCATTTCATCATTCCTAATTCCACATTTGGCTGGTGGGCG
>DATHOL010000352.1:0-6219 GCA_035484895.1 Bacteroidia bacterium
CAAATCCACCTAATCCAGCATCCATAGAACATTTACAGGCAAAGGCAAACATATTACCAGCAACACCTCTATACTTTCTATTAGTCCCTCTGTTAAACATTGCACTTTCAATTATGTGAATAAATATATGGTCTGTTTCGATACTAAAAGACAGAAGGCCTTGCATAATGTCCTCCTCACCTTTAAGTGTCATTTTAAATACTTGCCTGTCAGAATATCCTATCTCGCTTTTCCAGTCAAATAACCACTCTTTTTTCTTGATTTGTCGGGTATCTTTTAAAGTCAAATAAAAAAATTCTGTTTGATAAAATTTCCCTGTGGTTGCTTCTTCAATGGAGTTAGTCAACTTATCAATTTCAACTGAAACTTCTCTTAGTAGCCTCTTTTTCTTCAAGTTAATACCCGTTTTTACATAGCAAAGGTACTAATTTAATTGCAATAAACTTCATTAACTATTCTATCATTTTTGCGGTATCTGTACCCTCGAGCAGATAAAGCTTTGGCTAAGTTAGTCTCAATTTTTGAGCCTGATGATTTAACTGCCTGCATGTTTTTTCTCCTTTGTTCTTTTGTAAGCCTATCCATGTTGCCAAATTTAAGCAAGTTTAAGGTGCATCGTATTTACCCTACAAATGCCTGCCATTTGCCACAGCCAATTAAATGTTACAGTTGGTTAAAATTGTATTAAAGGCTAAAACCCTTATGCAGTATAAGGCAGAGGGTAATATTACACTTTTAATTCCGTGAAAAACCGTAACATTTAAAATCAGGAATTTTGCTAAAATTAATGACGATAAATGTCATGATGGTGACCGAAAACGTTACCAAAAGAGGGCTTTTTTATTGGCTGGTATACTTCCTCCACTTTTCAATCACCTGCTCCATATCATCAGGTAATGGAGATTCAAAATACATTTCTTTTCCGGTGGTAGGGTGGGTAAACCCTAAAGACATGGCATGTAGTGCCTGTCGGGGTAATATATCAAAACAATTCTCTACAAACTTGGTGTATTTGGCAGTCGCGGTACCCCGGAGTATCTTATTGCCACCATATACTTCATCGTTAAACAAAGGATGTTTCAGGTATTGCATGTGCACTCTTATCTGGTGGGTGCGGCCTGTTTCCAGCCTGCATTCCAGCTTGGTTACATAGTGAAAGCGTTCCAGTACTTTAAAGTGCGTAACAGCGCTTCGTCCGTGGTCTCCGGCGGGATATACGGCCATCTTCTTGCGGTCCTTATGGTCGCGGCCTACGTGGGCATTAACGGTCCCGCTATCTTCTTTAAAGTCGCCCCAGGCAAGTGCAATGTATTTGCGCATCACTTTCTTTTCATGAAACTCTTTTGCCAGTTTGGTCATGGCACGGTCATTCTTGGCAATTACCAATAAGCCGGAGGTATTCTTATCTATACGATGTATCAATCCGGGGCGCAATTCCCTAAAGGGGTCTTTGCTTGGGTGAGTTGATTTAGGAAGATTATCAACATAATAAACCAAAGCATTCATCAGGGTTCCGGTAAAGTTACCTGTTCCGGGATGAACTACCATTCCGGCGGCTTTATTGATTACCATCAGGTCCTCGTCTTCATATACTATGTTCAGCGGGATATTTTCAGGGATAAGTTCAATTTCCCTTTTTGGATAAGGAAATACCACACTTATTTCATCGGCAGGCCTTACTTTATAATTCGATTTGGTGTTTTTGCCATTTACCAGTACATTACCTTCTTCAATAGCATATTGCACACGCGTGCGGGTAGCGTTCTCTATCTTATGCATCAGGAACTTGTCAATACGCAAGGGGTCCTGACCAAGGTCTACCTTAAATGAGAAATGCTCATATAGGTCCTTATCATCACTTGGAGTATCCAGTTCTTCTGTTTCTTCGGAGTTCATAGTTCACTTACAAAAATAAAAAAGGGATATCCCCAAAAAGAGGACTCCCTTTTATACTAATAAAATTGCTTAAAAAAAGCTTACTTAGCTTTCTTAGCTGTGTCGCCAGCCATTTTGCCGGAATCAGCTTTCATTTTTGCAGCAGCTGAATCAGCTTTCATCTTCATCATCATGGCAGTTTTTACTTGATTCATAGAATCAACCATGTGTAAAGAATCAGCTTTCATTTTGTCAGCTTTAGCTTTGTCTTCAGCGCTAGGACCACATGCGATAAAGGCTAACATACCAGCAGCAGTAGCAATTGTCAATAACTTTTTCATTTTTTGTGTAGGTTTGATGGATTAAAATAGGGCGCAAAAGTAGTATTTTTTTTTAAATCCAAACAATTTTTTCTTTTTTTTTGAAAAATCTATGATTATTTCTGAATTATAATGAATTCAGTGCGCCTGTTTTTCTGTCTACCTTCCTCAGTATCATTACTTGCTACCGGATTGGCTGCTCCATACCCCTGGAAACTTAATCGTTCACCTTTTATGCCTTCTTTAGTTAAAGCTTGCATTACTGTAAATGCCCTGTCAGATGAAAGTGACTGATTGGCTTGTTCGCTTCCCACATTATCGGTATAGCCGGCTATCTTAACTTTAATAGTAGGATTTAGCTTCATGTATTTGGCAAATTCTTTTACTACCGCTAAAGATACGGTTTCAAGCTGGGCTGAACTGGTCTTGTAATAAATATCATTCAAAACGTAATTGCCACCCGATGCAAGGGTTTTCATATTGAAATCCATATTCTTGGGCTTACCCGTGAAGGTATCTTTAGAAGTAATTATACCTGAATTAAAGGCATATCCTTTCTTCGTCACCGTAGCTACATATTGCTGGTTTTGAGATTCATTTACCACCGCTGCAAAAGAGGCATTTACCGTATCGCTTATTACAGCAGCCGTTTTATGGGTTTTGGTATCGGTAATTGTTATGGTAGCGCCCGTAATTGGATTTCCGGCATCATCTTTTATTTTACCTGTTAACAGGGATACTTTTTCAGGGCGCGCTTCCTGGTAAAGAGGGAATTGGTAGATATCGTAGCCCCCCATGTTTTCGCCATTAGTACGGTTTGGGTCATTGGAGCAGAAGTAACCGGTTTTGCCATCGGTACTTACAAAAAAGCCTACCTCATCCTGATTAGAATTAATAGGATATCCAATGTTTTTTGGTTCACTCCATTTGCCGGAGGTGTCCATCCGTGAATAAAAAATGTCGAATCCTCCAACGCCCGGCCAACCGTCGGAAGAGAAGTAAAGCGTATGGCTATCGGTATGTATAAAAGGACTCTTTTCATTTCCGGCGGTATTGATACCCGGGCCTAAATTTACGGCAGGCCCCCAATCTCCGCTCGCATCTTTAATGGTTTTATACAAATCGCATTTACCCATGCCACCGGGGCGATTGCTTGAGAAGTAAAGCGTTTGCCCGTCAGATGCTATGCTGGGCTGGCTGTTCCATGCAGATGGATCATTCACCTGCTGGCCAAGGTTTTTAATTTCGCCCCAGGCACCATTGGTATAGTCGCTGAAATAAACCTGGCAACTGGAACCGCCATCTGCCGAAGGTTTGCAAATGGTAAAGAAAAGGTGTTTATTATCAATGGTAATGGTAGGCCCGCCTTCGTTTAATCCGCGGTTGAAAGGGGGCGGCATAGGAGAACCCGCTTCAAAGGTTCCGTCTTCTTTACGCTGGCTCATCATGAAATACTCTTTCATGTTTTCCTCGCTTTGTGTAGATGAGAAGTTATTGTGATAGGGCATCCTTCGGGTGAAGAAAGCCAACTGGTTATCGGGCGATATAAAAGCTAAATACTCATTGTAATCTGTGCACAAGCCTTTTACCATGTGCGGGTCAAAAGGTACTTTACTTGTAAACAGATTCAAATAGAATTTGGAAGCTTTCAGTTTTTGTTTAGCATCATAAGAATATGAGTCATAATCCTTAGAGAACTTCTTTACATCATCATCTTTATAGTCGATATATTTTTGGAGGTAGATAACAGCCTGGTCGTAAGCGTTGGCTTCAAATGCGCTGATACCCACAAAATAGTAAGGGTCGGAATGGTAATGCGGGCAATTTTTAATAACCGTTTGAAAATAAGGTACAGCCGGGTCAAAGGGGGTATTGTCGGCATAAGCCGATTTAATAATTTCCTGGCCCATAGCAAAGTTGGCAGCTACATAGTCGGGTTCCAGAGCAATAGCCTGTTTTAAAAAAGTCAGGCGCTCCTGTTTCTGATATTTCTTTTTGTCTGTCCCTTTGGTATAAAGGTCAACAGCTTTTGAGTTATCGGTTTTTCCGCAGGTAGTATCGTTAGGCGAGCCGGCAGTCTGGGCAAATGCACCCAAACACTGGACACATAGAAAAATAAACAAACTAATTTTTATAGGGGCAAGGCGTAACATGATAGTTGAACGGAATTAAGACTCCAAAATTATGTATTTAGGATAATAGGGCATAACAGAAACCAAAAAGAAATGAACAGTTTTTTTGTAATTATTTTTGAAATTGCATGTTACGGTTTTTCACGGAATTGAAACTGTAATATAGCCCTCTATCTTTTACCGCATAAGGTTTTCTGCATTTAATACAATTTTGATCAACTGTAACATTTAATTGGCTGTAATATATGGGAGACAAATGCCTGATATTTATATTACACTATCTTTACGGGATGAAAAAACAACTCTTTTCAAATATGAAGGGTGCTTTGCTCTCCTTCATATTCATTTTTAGTTTTTCACTTTGTGAGGGACAGAGTTGGGTGTGGGGTGTAACACCAAAAGAAATTGGTGGAAGCTCAGGTGGTGATGGTGTGTCTGTTTCTGTTGATAATAATGGCAATGTATATTTTGCCGGTAGTTATATTGGGATTATGGCATTTGGGAAAGATACTCTAAAAGTACCAGAAGTAACTGGAACTTATTTAACAAAATATGACAGTAATGGTATTGCTATTTGGACTGCACATAGCACGACTGGAAAAAGTGGAGGACTATATTATTCAAATATTTTCACTTCAATGGATTTGAATAAAAACATCTATCTTGCTTCAAGTTTTTTCGATACTCTAATCTTCGGTATTGATACTCTAAAAAGTAATACTTATCCTGGAGCCTCAATTTTTCTTGCAAAATATGATTCAAATGGAAGCCTTAGCTGGGTAAAAAAGGCTCCGATTTTGTCAAGCGCATCATCTGGGTATCTTAATTCAATCGCTACAGATAAATTAGGTTTTACTTATATCACTGGATCATTTATTGATTCCATTACTTTCGGTTCTTATTTGCTAAAAGGTGGAATAAATATTGGATTCCCAAATATATTTTTAGTAAAATACGACCCAAATGGAAATGTGGTATGGGCCAAGCAATATGTTGGATCGAATAGTACTTCGAATAATCAAGCATATGGAATAAACTATAACAATAAAGGTAATTTATTTGTTACGGGATATTTTACTGATACTTTAACATTAGGTTCGAGTATGTTAACTACAAATACTTCTTCTTTTTTTCTTGCGAAGTATGATACTAGCGGTAATGTAATTTGGGCAAAACAGTCTATTTCACCAACAAAAACCTGTAATGCAGTTGGCATAGCAGTCACATCGGATAAATTGGGTAACTCCTATTTAACAGGTGACTTCATTGATTCCGTTTCTGTTGGTTCAAACCTTCTTATTAATAGATATACATATTACGGTGGTCCACAGGGTCTTTTTACTGCAAAGTATGATAAAAATGGTAATGTTATTTGGGCAAAATGCCCACAAATATTAGATAGTAATGAATGGGCAGTTAATAGTATTACCTCGGATACAATGGGCAATCTTTATTTGTCAGGAGGAGTTCAAGAATTTATTTATTTTAGTGGGCCTGATTATCGCATTAAATTTGACTCTATTGATTTTTTCGAAAATTCAAATGAAGGTTTTACTTACTTATTAAAAGCTGACACTTCAGGTAAAATTTTATGTGGTTCCTGGCTATCTCCATGGGATGATGATAATTTTGGAGTAGCTTCAGATCCAACTGGAACGTACATTTATTATGGGGAAGATTTTTCTGCACCCATATATATTGGGTCGGATACTTTAATTTCAGTGGATCGTGAGGAACTACCAATTTTAGCCCGCTGGCAACCTTGCAATAATAATATTATAACCTCTATAACTCCTATCCCCAAAAACCCCTCCCTCTCCCTTTTCCCCAACCCCTCTTCCGGCACCTTTACTTTATCGCTTAGTCATGCTGAACTTGTTTCAGCATCGCAA
>DATHOL010000353.1:0-10697 GCA_035484895.1 Bacteroidia bacterium
AATATAAACCCGTCTGCAACTGTGTGCCCTAATGGCGGAGATACGGTAGTTCTTAGCGGGGCGCCCGGTATGGCACAATATGTATGGTATCCGGGATATATTATAAACCCCATAGATTCAATTACTCAACCCGGGACTTACACATTAGTTGTAACAGATGGTTACGGGTGTACTGCATCCAGTAGTGTCACCATCACAACTCCAACACAAATTAGTGTTTCTGCAATTACAAAAACTAATCCGTCTTGCAATGCAGATAGTAATGCAGGTATAACTGTCAATATTAGCGGCGGCGTTCCCTCTTATATTTATTCCTGGTCAAACGGAGCGACCACATCAAGCATTTCAGGACTTTCTGCGGGCACCTATTCTGTTTCCGTGAACGACAAATGCGGTTCCTCGGCTACTGCTTCGATTACACTTACTCAGCCTCCCTTGTTAAGAGATTCCATTATTGCATTTTCCAACATTAATTGCAATGGCAATAATACGGGCAATATTTCTATTAATGTTAGCGGTGGTTCGCCATCGTATACTTACTCATGGTCGAATAGCGCCAGTAATTCTTCTATCAGCGGGCTTTCCGCAGGCATATATACAGTAACGATCACAGACAAAAACGGATGTGCAGCAACAGCATCAGCTACGCTTACCCAACCCACAGCACTTACCTTCTCAAACATTTCTAATACAAATGAAAATTGCAACGGTGGAAATAATGCAACTGCTTCAGTAACTGTTTCCGGTGGATCGCCTTCTTACACATACCTTTGGAACCCCAGTGGAAAATCGACCCCAACAGTTTCCAATCTGAGTGCCGGCAGTTATTCTGTTATAGTAACTGATTCTGCAGGATGCAGTTTAACTACATCGGTGCTTATTACACAACCTGCTGCCATTTCTACAACTATATCTTCTGATTCTGCAACTTGTATAAATAACAATGGAAGTATAACCGTTACGCCGGGTGGCGGCACTTCTCCTTACAGCTATTCCTGGAGTGCAGGCGGAAATACAAACTTCTCCATCTCATCATTAAGCGCAGGAAAATATACCGTCACCATTACCGATGCCAGTGGCTGCATTGATACCACTTCGGGAATTGTTGGAATAAATAAAACATTTACAATGACGGTTACAGGAACAGATTCCATTTGCAAAGGACAAAGTGTAACACTCACCGCATCGGGCGCAGCAACTTATCTGTGGTCCACCAGTAATACATCTTCTACTGTAACAATATCTCCAATTATCAATACTATCTACTGGGTAATTGGCACAACAGGCGTTTGTAAAGATTCTATCCCATACACTATAAATATCTACAAATCTTTAGCATCAACTATGCCTCCAAGTGATACTATTTGCGCCGGCAAACCAATAACTTTAAAAGTGAATATTGTGGGTGGAAAGCCTGCCTATACTTATTCCTGGAGTAATGGAATAACAAATAACAGCCCCGGCCCTTTTACCGAATATCCGACTACCACCACTACATATAGCATAATTGTAACCGATGCCTGTAACTATATTACCACAGACACTATGCGGATTTATGTTGTACTGTCCGGAAATGCATCGTTTATTATTACATCTGATACTATCGCAAAAGGACAAGCAATAACTCTTAACAACACGAGTCAAAATACAACTTCATGGTATTGGACCTTTGGCGATGGAGGAACTTCAACAGGCTTTAATCCTACTTATGAATACACGAGCCCGGGTACATATCAAATTACTCTAATCGGATATAACTCATATGGCTGCCCTGACACAGCAGTAAAGGAAATTTATGTCAGTCAGCAAATAATCATACCAAATTTCTTCACTCCAAATGATGACGGACAAAACGATGTATTTTATTTCGGTATTGCCGGAACCACTTGTTTCCATTGCGATATTTTTAACCGTTGGGGAGTATTGGTTTACCAGTTAAACAGTGTTGCACAGGGCTGGCCCGGAATAATCCGCCAGACGAATGATCCGGCATCGGACGGCACTTATTATTATGTGTTAAATTATTGCGATTACCAAAATGTAACGCATAAGCTGGATGGCTTTATTACCTTGATTAGGGAGAAGAAATAAATCATTGGGGTCGCGGCATTTAGGTCGCAACTATACTAATTTATTTCTCGTATCGAGGCGACACATGGGTCGCCCCCTACTTGATTTTCCTTCCCAAATCCCTTTGTAGTTCGCGCTTCTTTATTGTATCGCGCTTGTCATATAGTTTTTTACCCTTTGCTATGGCAATTTCCAGTTTTGCCCAACCGCCTTTATTAATGAATAAAGACAAAGGCACTATCGTAATATTATCGTCAAGTGCATTGTTTATTTTTTTCAATTCCTTTTTATGCAATAACAGCTTACGGTTTCGCAATGGTTCAGGTTTATTAAAACTGGCATTCGTATATTCCGTAATCTGCAAACCTTTCACAAACAGTTCTTCTTTTTCAAAAAAACAAAAGGCTTCCGCAATGGATGCCTTGCCCTCACGGATAGATTTTATTTCCGTCCCCGTCAATTGGATTCCTGCCGTATATCTATCCTGCAAAGCATATTCAAAAGCGGCTTTGCGGTTTTTAATATTAATTTCTTTCTGAACAGTCGCAGATTTCACAGATTCGTAATTCGTAATTTTTAATTTCTAATTGGCTCAATGCATCAGGTACATTTTACCCCAACTCTTGGTAAAGTATTGGTCTACATTAGCACCGTTATAGCCTTGCTCAAACTCATCAATACCTTGCCCGTTAATAGAAGTTATTACACGATATAAATAAACTCCGTTAGCCAGCCTGCTTCCAAATTTATCGGTTCCATCCCAGGCAAACTGCGTAATGTTTCTGCCAATATGTATTGGGCCAATTTCGGCTTCATTTATTTCGCGCACAATTTTGCCGGTAACGGTCATAATCTGAATTTTGAAAGTAGTCGGTATCTGGTCGCCGGTAAGGATAAATACAAAACGCGTAGAAGTGGAAAACGGATTAGGATAGTTCAGTACTTCGGTAATCATAGATTTGTTTATAACCACGAAATCTATTTTATAACTGTTGTTTGCTGAAGGATTACCTGCTATATCTTTTCCCTGAACAGTCAGTTCATACGTGCCATCGGGTAACGTAGGAGTATATAGCAAACTGCATTTATTATGCGGCAAAACTGCCGGCGTAAATGAAAGCGTTGGCCCGTATGAAATAGTCTGTAGCGGGCCATTCGTTGTTTTGTTTTGCAAATACACATGGAAATCGGCAGGATTATTCATCACCAAAAACTTATTCTCATCCATAAATGTGATAAGAATACTGGGCTGCGGCGAAACAATATCATTATTCAGAATATGGATTCCATTAAAGGTTACATCCAATACAGGATTGATTTTATCTCCATAAGAATAGAAAGATTTGTATGCATAATCATTAAAGTGGTACTCCTCGAGCCTTGTCTTCGGATAGTTTTCCGGGTTTATTTCAAACCAGACACTCTTCAAGGTATTTGCACTCAACGTAGCATTAGGCAAGTTGAAGGATACCCTGGCTGTATCACCCGGATTCAGCGGTTTAATATATGTCGGATTATTATAATAGGTTACAGCATTTGTCCTGTCGGTGGTCCATGTTAGCAATTGTGTGCTGGCAATGGGCCAGTCGCTAATATTTTGCACGGTAGTTTGAAACCTGAGCGTATCGCCATATTGCAAGGTATCAGAATGGTAGTATGTATAGATATTCGGGTTCATGGCTATTTCGGGGACAGGCTGATAGAATACCCTCCACCAGTTCATTTGTGCCGGAGTATGGTGTGTGGTATCCTTGCAATACATCTGCATTTGTATGAAAGGAAATATAGCTGCATTGATGGAGGATATATACATGCTGGCTACCGCCGGAGTTACATTCGACATCAGCGTTTGCGGATTTCCGTTGGTTTGAATGCCTATTACGTTCAGGCGGGTGCTGTCGGTAACAGGGCCGCGGTCAAAGCTATGCTGGTGCCATGAAAGAGAATCGTATTTGGAAGACGGGCCAATAAAAGGCGTGGTGATGCAGCCAAGGGTGCCGCTGCCTTTCAGATTAAAGGAATCAGAAAGTGCGCTGTTATAACTGGCACCAAAAAGTTGGTGGGCCGAACCCGGTACACCTTTTTGCACAAAAAATATCATGGGAACAGAATCTGTACCGGGCAAGGCATGACTAAATATTTGTGTACAGCCTAATTTATATAAAGCTGAATCAACTCCGGTTGCATTAAAAAGCCCCGGTGCTTTGTAATACCCGTTTATCCATGTCCACACTAAAATATAACTTCCATTAGGTATTAAATTGGAGTTTAACATTCTCGCCAATGAATCCATTTGCGTAACGTTATTATCCATAAATACGAATTTATTATCACTGTTATCCGAGCATTCATTCGTAATAAAGTGGTTATTAGCCTGGCCAAAATCATAATTAGCGGTGTTCCATGGCACAAGCGTTGTAGGGTCAATTACCGCAACATAAAATCCTTCATTAAGCTGGCAACCCGCATAAGCCTGCACAAAATTATCTATCTTATATTCGGTTGCATACAAGTTGGTATAATTTAAATTGGTTTTTAGCATGCCGTATGTGAAACATTCCAGCGTATGTGAATTGGTATTGAATGTCCAATCCCTGGGAGCATTGTTAAAATTGATGAAATTGTAATTATCATTAAATATTTCATCTTTGTTATATTGGTAATAATCGGATTGGCCCCAACCGTATTTTCCTTTGATATATTGAAAGGAAGTCAATACCCAGGGATATGTTGTAGAGTCCGGATCATCCCGACGAACCCGCCAATAATAAACGGCATTATTAATAAATGTATCACGCGGCAATCCACGGTGAGATGATTTTTCAAAATCGGAAGTAAATGGTTGCCCTTGCATTGTTTTGGATGGCACAAGCCCACCTGTAGTAATTTTCTGCGTTGTTTGCTTAGCGCCTTCCAATTGGTTTTGCTGAGCACCAGCAGGCCTTAGGGTATTACTTTGCGGAGTGGCTGTATTCTGCATAGCAGGAATTTTTAAGCCTTCCTGGTTTACTTGTTTGCTGCTACCCTTTATAGTAACAGCAGGTTTCCCGCCTTTCACCGGTTCCCGCTTTTCCGAGCCTTTAAAATGTGTTCGTCCCCAATTGGCATAGGGAGATATTTCTATTACCCCGCCGCTATTGGTTACTGTATCTGACCGGAAAAGCGGGCTAAGGAAACTATGACTTGTATCTATTTCAAATATATACCTTCTTTGGGGAGCAAATGGGTCATTGGTGCTGGCTTTTAGCGTTGCAGTGTCCTTATCAATAATGGCATAATCATAGGGCCAGACAGGCGTTATATCTTCCGAAGATATAAGCATTTGCACACAAGGTATAACTACATTATTGGCTAACGTAAGTTCATTATCAATAGTAGGATTTAAATTAACAGTAACACAAAATGAATTGAATCCGCTGCCCAAGGTAGTGCCTGAATTTACCGGCATTTTTATAGCAACTGTATCCTGGTAATATACATGCGGAAAGGAGAAAAGATAAGGAACTTGATTGCCATCCGGAAAAGTGCGTGTCAATACCCCTGCAACAGGCTGGTTCAGTGCTTCCGCATTGTTGGAGACTATTACATGTACTATAAATGAGGAGTCGAGAACAGAAACATTGGCAGGTGTGAAATAAATGCTTTGTGTATTTACAGCATAATCGGGCAAGGAATCCATCGCATTTAAAATAATTGCAGGGTCGCCGTGCAAGGTCATTTCCAGATTGGAAAATGTCATAAAAGGGCTGGTACTTGTTTCATGTGTTTCAATCGTATTTTGAACACAAACTGCCAACGGCTTCCTGTAAAAAGGCCGGTGTGTAATATCATCGTAAAATGTATTTGCCCAACCTTCCAAAATCTGCCCGTCGCTCAAATAATCGGATGCCAGAAAAGCAATGGCGCCCGGAGGTTGCAATACCCACTGTTCGCTTACACTGGAAACATTACTTAACGCACCGGTTGGTTGAAATATATCCCCCGAAAAACAAGCTTCCGCCATCATAAAAGGATATTTGCCGTAGTTGGCAAATGCACTGGGAGCATCCACACTTTCATCCCAATTACTTCCGTTTGCATGCCCATAAAAATTCATGATGCCTACCCCATTATTAACTAAATTAATTACAGAATCCGTTAAACTGGAACTGATAGGCGCAGGAGAGGATTTCTGAAATAAAAATACCTTTCCTCCCCAAAGGGTGTCCTGAATATCCTGTATCATGCCATAACAATCATTGAGGAATCCTTGCTCTTCAATATAAGTATCTCCACCCACAAATTGCGCTTCGTTTTTCATCCATAAAGCGGCGGGGGTGCTTTCATACGTTTGTATTTTGCCCAGATAGGTCATCACATCACTGTTGGTTTGTGCAGCTAACCGGCCTGTCGGAATAGCAGGTTCCAGCAACGTATCGCTTCCTAAATTATTAGTAAATAAAACATCGGAAGATGGATTTCCATAAGATGGAACAAGCATTTCGGTGCGTGTCCATGCAGCTGTATCCGCACGGAACATAGGTGTATGTATTCCTTTACCTACAAGAAAAAGATTGGAAGGCGGCGAAGTAGCAGACCATTTATCAAAGGCATAATTGCAAAAACGACGAATTCCAAGCGGGCTGTAATCAACTCCATATCCGAATTGGTCATAAAGTTCATACACATCGGCAACCACTACATTAAAGCCTCTGCTGCGCCTGTATGCAGCATAAGCATTCGCGCTGGTCCACAGGGATGGATGGGTAATAATAATATAAGCGCTATCAGGGCCTGTATTGAAATTAGTGAATTGCCCGTTTCTATTAATACCAACCGGAATAAGGGTGGTAACCTTGGTTACTTCTGCATTATCCGTTAAGTAACATAGGTTTGATTCTCCGGAAATAGAATTATTAGAATCCAACACCCAATATCCTCCCCGTTCAGGCTTACACCAAAAGCGGCGGTGGTTACTCAAATCGTACATCCATACACTATCATTGGGGCCAGTGTTATATAGATTAGTAAATTCCAGAAATGCCTTTGGATTTGAAAGATTATAAGGCACCTCCATGGTAAAGGTAGTGTCGCCGCCTAAATCGGTTTTGTGGGGATAATTCAAATAAATATAAGGGCTTGTAATAGCTGAGTTATTATTTGTAATGGAGTTGTTAGTATAAGAAACAGTAAAAGTAGGCCCGGTAAGGTCGGTTGCCGGAAATGTATTGGCTAAATTAAATGCCTGGAAGCCATTGCATGTATCTATAACCAACTGGCGGGCACTTGTTGAAACTGTAAACTGGCAGCTACCAATATCAAACCCAAGCACAACGGTTCGCATGAATGCAGGCGGCACACCTGCACCTGTATATACCAGGCTGCCATTAATATGGGGGGTAAAAGTTATTGTAGTATTATAAAAGGCAATGTATTCCGGAATCCAGGCACAATTTTGGGTAAAACGTGGGTCGTTGGGTGTATAGTTCCCGTCTTGCACCCATGCACCCGAGAAAAAGGGTTGGGTACTGGAATCCAGCGTTACAGTTGAAGAAAACCTGGTAGTACCATGGGTTGGAGCCTGCCAGCCTATAACTGTAGATGTCATTACATACGGAAAGGCTGCATAAGAAGCCCAGCCGGTATCCGCTTTTTCTGTCATTCTCAACCCGGGTGTGGAGGCAGTGTAGGTGAGATAATAAGAGGAAGTATCATTAAACATACTGTAATATGGAGAAGGCAGGAATTTACTATTGTAATACAGCGTGGAATCAAGTGTTCCATCATTATACTGCCCATAAAATTCAATATAATCCCCGTTCTTCTCGCTTAAATTCGGGCCATTGCTGCGTATGTATATGTATTGCTGCTGCCCGTGGAAATATAACTGGTAGTATTGGTTGCTGATAGTATTTACTGGCACGCCCGCTTGGGCAAGCACAGCAGAATCTATCCGATAAAGCCCCGTTTTCGGGACTTGTATTTTGTAATATTTCTGCCCGTAATTAATCCATTCATTGCCATAAATAGTGGCGGAGCTAATCCTTCTCTTCTTTTTCTTACTTACAGCAGGTTTGGCTTTCGTATTGGTGTTAGCCTTTACGGGTTGTTCTTTTGTTTCGGGTTTATTTATTGCTTCGGGCCTGGTTGGTTTTTGTACCGCAGGTATAATTTGAGAAGAAGATGGTATTGGTTTTGCAACAGGCCTTAGCTGTGCCGCTATAAAAGAGGGAATTAGAATACTAAGAAACGATATCAGGTAGAATTTCTTCATTTACCTTTTCTTATTAATATCAAATTTTACGGAGAATATGTTAGAGTACAAACCTGCTGCAGTATTATCAGTAAGGGCGTAATCAAGCGAGAAAGATTTTACTTTTATTCCCACCCCAAAATCAGGGTTAAAACCAATAATGGAAGCACCTGTAGGGTCTGTGGTCTGCTGTACATTACCAATTCCAAGCCTCAGAAAAACAATTCCTCTGTATCCCGTTTCAATACCCAGGTGTGGGTCCACACTCACAGGATTAGAACTGATAAGGGTATTTCTTTTTCCATCGAATGTTACATCAGCGCCTAATTCAGGCATTATAGTAACCTTTTCATGAAATGCTTTAAAGGTTCGTGCAGCCCCCAGCATCAGGCGGGGCAAGGTTATTTCCAATCCGTTTTGCGGAATTATGTTCCCTGTTTCCTGGAATACATTCACCAAATCCTGGCTCAGGTTATAGCTCCATGCATTAAAGGTTGAAGTGATATCCCGGGCTACTGCGCCAAACAACCAGTCTTTGTATTTGTATTGTGCCGCTGCATCCAGCCCAAAGCCCCATGAACTGGCAAAGTCACCCACTATGGAGCGTATAACTTTCACATTTGCACCAACGGTTAGCCCTTTAACTCCGTTGAAGCTGCGGGCATAACTGAACAGGAACGCATATTGCGCATCGGAAAAAGAGGTTATATTGTTATAGTTGACATTCCCCGTTGGGTCAATCAAATCAATAGTATAGGGAATATTATCTATACCAAACCGAATAACAGTCAGGCCGAAAACACTGTTTTTATCAAATTTATAACTGGCTGCCAAATAATCATCTTTTGCAATTCCGGCAAAGTATTCGTCGTGCATCAGCGATACTTCAATATCGCCCGTAACGCCCATCAGTCCTGCCGGATTCCAATAGCCGGAGGTTACATCATTATCACTCGCCACAACAGAATTACCCATAGCAAGGGCACGCGCCCCTACTCCAATATTTAAAAAATCGTTGCTGTACTTGGGTGCGCTTTGAGCGTTTATCTTGCTAACAGACAAAACAATTCCGCCCAGGAGTATTATTCTTTTTATCATTCTACAGGTTGACTTACAAATATATGAAAATTACGATGGTTTGTACCTGAGTAACATCAAAAAGTTATTAATATTGTAAAAAGCACCCCTTTCCCGCATTTTATTGTGAGTTTATAGGTGTTTACGAACAATTTAAGGAAAAGTGACGGGAATAATTGGGCTTCTCCTGACCTATAGCATCAGGGCGTGCCCCTTCCCAAAGCCTCAGGGTCGGGCTATTCGCTGCAAGTCCTCGCAAAACCTGCGGGCTTTCCCCTTTTATCCCTCGCGCAGCCCGCCCGAAATTTTATCTATTTCTCAAAACTTATACCTACGCCCAAAGTAATATCCACCATTGATACGGGGGTTGAACCCTGGATAACATTATTTGAATTGTCACCTCCATTATAATTAATGTTGGAAAATGAGGTTAAATACGACACATTTAAACCCAAAAACACAGAACGGCATATAAAATATTTAAAAGCTACTTGCGCTTCCCCTACGAAGCAATTATTTTTAGAAGACGAGAAACGGGTAGTATCATATGACGTATAGGGGTAACCAAGACTGAGAGGAGGAGTTATTTGTACTAAAGTTTCGTTGGGCGAAGCTGCATATGATTCCCCGACAAAAAAACTTCCTTCTATAGACATTTTATGTGAATAATATACCCATGACACACCTGCTAAAAATGAATATAATTTCCAATCGGTATTTACTAAAGTCTGATTTTTTGAATATGAATAAGCATTTCCATTTTCTTCATAAGTAGTTATATCAAAAGGCAGTTGGTTATATCCAATTTTAAATCCGATATTAATTCCAAATTTACTAAATATAGGCACGGAACCTTGGAATGATATTGTTTCACCTAAAGTAGCCCATCCTCTAAAAGTTGTGATAGATCCATTAGTGTTAGATGCGATTCCGCTATACAATCTCGAAGCAAAATCTCCCGTGGGTATAGATAATCCTGCATTAACTGAAACCCAAGGAGACTGGTTGTGGAACTTGCTGTGCTTTTTTAGTGACGAGGTATCCGTTTGAGCAATGGACATATTTAATAGGGCGGCACTAAAAACAAAGATTATAAGGAGAGACTTTTTCACGCTAGTTACTTTAACAATAACAAATGTAAAAATAAAAGTAACGGAATCACAATTTAATGCCTGCTCGCCTTTACCAAACTGATAAACTCCTGCCTGGTTTTTTCGTTTTTCAAAAACTCGCCGGTAAAGGAGGATGTTGTGGTAATGGAATGTTGTTTTTGTACGCCGCGCATTTGCATGCAGAGGTGCTGGGCTTCAATAACTAC
>DATHOL010000354.1:0-4070 GCA_035484895.1 Bacteroidia bacterium
CCCATTCATCTATTCTTACATAATCTGTTGGATGCAGGCTATTGCCAACATAACGAATAAATGTTTTCGGTATGGTCATTTCCATGTGCGCACAATCGCGCTTTCCTGCTGTATCTGTGATGACGGCTCCGATATGTAAATGCCGAAGCGTATCAAACAACTCTTTTCTTATCGCTGCATCAGAAAACCACAATGGATGCCGGACCTCGAGAAAAAACTGCAGGTCTGTTGGCAATGATGCTAAATACTTAAATAATTTTTCTTTCCCTGCGGGAGAATATTTTTCACTTATTTGTAAAAAGACGGGTCCGAGGTTTTCTTTAAATGCCAGGATTCCTTCCAGAAAAGAAGTGGTTAAATCATCCGCTTTTGTGAACCCGCTGTAGTGACTGATTATTTGTGGAACTTTCGGACAGAATTTGAAATCCAATCCTTTTGCTTTCGCGGCCCATTTGGCAATGGCTTCCGGTTCGTATATTTTATAATGCGTGGCATTTAATTCTATAGAATTATAATGTTTGACATACTGCTCTAGAAAATTACTTTCTTTTGTTCCCTTCGGATAAATTTTCCCGAGCCATTCCTTTCTTCCCCATTTTGCACAACCAATATATATCGAAGGTGCTTTTATTTTTTCGCCTTTTAAAACCAACTTATTTTGTACCGGATCTACAGGCAAAGAAAAATCGACCTGTGCTAATTCTTCCGTAGTAACTTTTCCAAATTCCATGATACTGTTCTTTTAGAAAGCGGGGCCTATCTTCCAAAATCATCTTGCACCCGTATGATATCATCCTCATCAGAAGGGTGGTCGCCTTTTGTATGTTGCCATATTTCTGCAACAATTCCCCATTGGCCGGTTCCGACCAAACGATGCCTTTCCCCTTGCTTTAACTGAATAATATCTCCTGGCTTTAAAACGTGGTGGTCTTTTTCTTCATCGGTATCACTGGTGACAACGTCAGCTTTTCCACCGATCAGTTTCCATATTTCTGCGCGGCGATGATGATATTGCCAGCTCAGCCTTTTCTGCGGTGCTACTACTAAAATTTTGGGGCTTAATATTTCCGAGATCAGCAGATCTTCTTTTTTTAAATGAGGAAAATAGGTAGCAATGAAAAGTTCTGCCTGGTCTTCGTAAATTACAAAAAAGCCACCCCAAGGCCGGGCACTATCCTGTTTTATGATCCTAAACTTTAATTCTTTCAGATATTTTTCTACATCGATGAAAACATCCTCTTTACTAATGTGAGCGTTATAAAAAAGAGTCATATAAATTGTTATTTCTATCTACCCATGTAAACCATTAGTATCTGTACATCACTCGGATTAACTCCTGAAATTCTTGATGCCTGTCCTAATGTTTGTGGTTTTATTTTAGTGAATTTTTGTCTTGCTTCGTTAGATAAGGAAACTAATTTATCATAATTAAAATTATCCGGAATATGCAGATCCTCTAGCTGGCTCATTTTGGCAACCAGCTCTTTTTCTTTTTCAATATAAGTATCGTACTTAATTTGGATTTCGGCCTGTTCGATTGAAAACCTGTCAAAACCCTCTAACGCTTTTTTTACTTTTGGAATGGCTTCAACCATGTCTTTTAAAGACACATTCGGCCTTCTTAAAACCTGGGCTGTTTTTTGTCTGCTTACTAACGGTGACGAATGTACGCTTTCAAGCATGTCATTCGCTTCGTCGGGTTCCAGGTTTAAAGTATTGATAATATCTTTTACTTTTTCTACTGCTTCTCTTTTCAAGATCACTTTATCCATTCTTTCCTGTGAAGCAAGTCCCAGGCGGTAACTTTTTTCTGTAAGCCTTAGATCTGCATTATCCTGGCGCAATAAGGTCCTGAATTCAGCCCGGCTTGTGAACATTCTATACGGTTCATCAGTACCCTTATTAATTAGGTCATCGATCAGCACGCCGATATACGCTTCGCTTCTTTTCAAAACGAATGGCTCTAGTTCAAATGCGCTTTGGTGCGCATTGATACCTGCCATTAATCCCTGACAAGCAGCTTCTTCGTAACCTGTGGTTCCGTTTATCTGGCCGGCAAAGAATAAGTTCTTTATCAACTTGGTTTCTAAGGTGAATTTTAATTGAGTAGGGGGAAAATAATCATATTCAATAGCGTAACCCGGTCTGAACATTCTTACATTCTCAAATCCTGCAACTTGCTTAAGTGCCTGAAGCTGAATACCTTCTGATAAAGAGGTCGAAAACCCGTTAACATATATTTCTATCGTATTAAAGCCTTCGGGCTCAACAAACAATTGGTGGCGATCTCTTTCAGCAAAGCGGTTGATCTTATCTTCTATACTAGGACAGTATCTTGGTCCCGAACCCTGAATTCTTCCTTGGTACATTGGGCTCTTATCAAATCCACTTTTCAATAGTTCATGAACCTTATCATTGGTGTAGGTGATCCAGCAACTTTTTTGTTGTTCCGGTTTAAGCCTTTCAATATCCAGGAAGCTAAATCCAATTATATCCTCATCTCCCTTTTGTTCTTCCATTTTAGAATAATCAAGGCTTCTTCCGTCAATTCTTGGAGGCGTTCCTGTTTTTAGCCTATTGCTTTCAAAACCAAACGAGACCAATTGTTCCGTTATACCTGTTGCGGCTTTTTCTGCAGCTCTGCCACCTCCAAAGTTTTTTTCGCCGATATGAATAACCCCATTAAGGAAAGTCCCATTAGTGAGTACTACAGATTTTGCTTTAATATCATGTCCTAAACCTGTTTTAACGCCACAAACCCTACCGTCTTTTATAACCAATCCATTGACCATGTCCTGGTAAAAATCTACATTCGGTGTGTTCTCCAACATTTCCCTCCATTTGCCCGCAAACAACATTCTATCGCTTTGAGCTCTCGGACTCCACATGGCTGGCCCTTTAGAAACGTTCAGCATCCTGAACTGTATCATGCTTTGATCGGTAACAATGCCACTGTATCCGCCCATGGCATCTATTTCTCTTACAATTTGCCCTTTTGCTATTCCGCCCATGGCAGGATTACAACTCATCTGTGCGATGGTTTGCATATTCATAGTAATGAGCAGTACTTTACTGCCTAGATTGGCAGCTGCAGCTGCAGCTTCGCATCCGGCATGGCCAGCACCAACAACTATTATATCATATTCGGGAAACATGGCTGCAAAGATAGCAATAGTAAAAAGCTTTTTAAAATACCATATTAAGTAATGCTCCACGTGGAACATAGGGAAGAGCCTCTGATCGAATGTTCCACGTGGAACATTATCGGAGGTAGAGCTGGAGATATTTATCTTCCATCGACCTCATGGTCTTTTCATCAGCCAAAGTCTTGTCCTTATAGCCGCAGAGGTGAAGTACCCCATGAAAGATCACGCGATGCAATTCGCTCTTGATAGTAACCCCTAATAGATTCGCATTATCCCTTACCCGGTCAATGCTTATGTATATTTCACCTTGTATCTTATTTTTATCTGAAGAAAGGTTGAAGGTTACAATATCTGTAAAGTAATCATGGTTGAGAAACTGCTTATTGATATCCAGCAAATAGGTATCTGAACAAAAAACGTAAGTCAAAGATGTAGCCGCTTTCTTCTCGCGTTTAAAAACATTTTTAATGAATGCTTTCAATTCCGTTCGGTTTGCAAGCGTAATTGTTCTGTCAATATAAAAAAATTGAATTTCCATGCTTAATTTTCTAAAATCGAAATTATAGAACAATAATGAATGAATACTTTTGTAACGAATTAAATAGCCGGAAATGCAGAAACGTCTCTCAGAAATTAAAGTGGGGAAAACAGTTATTATAACGGCTTTTGAAAAAGACGATATTTTTTTGAAACTGATGGAAATGGGTTGTGTACCCGGAGAAACAATCATTGTCGATCAAGTTGCACCTTTAGGTGATCCAATATCTATTTTAGTGGCTGGTTATAACCTTAGCTTACGCTTAAATGAAGCAGAAAATATTTGGGTAGAAGAAGTGCTGCTTGAAAAGAATAAAATTTAATAATTAGTTGATAGTCATTAATTTATGAAAATAGGATTATACTTTGGTTCCTTTAATCCTATTC
>DATHOL010000355.1:0-2728 GCA_035484895.1 Bacteroidia bacterium
ATTTATATTGAACGGTGCCTTGCCACTTCTCGTTTCAGGCTAATCCATTCAATAAGATTCAGGCAGGGCCCTGTCATCAGTGTAGTGGCGAGCGCCATAAGCACCATCATGGCAAATATTTGCGGAGATAAGATGCCAAGGTCATAACCTATGTTTAATACAATCAGTTCCATCAGCCCCCTGGTATTCATAAGGGCTCCGAGCATGATAGAGTTTTTCCAGCTTTGCCCGGCAAACTTGGAAGCAAAAGTGCTGCCGCCGAATTTACCGCCCACTGCTACCAATAAAATAAACCCGAATGCAACCCAGGCGTGGCTGTCATTCAGTAAACCTATTTGGGTTCGTAACCCGGTGAATGCAAAAAATATGGGCAGTAATACCAATACGCTCACATCTTCCAGTTTTTCCGTAATTTTTTGTTTGAAATTAATATTCTGGGGCATAATTACACCGGCAAGAAAAGAACCAAATAGTGCATGGATACCTATTAATTCTGCTATATATGCGGAACAAAGTAAAGTTAGAAAGGAAAAAGCCACGGTAAGTTTTCCCGGATCTTCTTTGCTAAGCTGCTTGCTGAAAACTTTGGCTAAAAATGGTTTTACCACCAACAACATAAGTGTAACAAATACCATGGCAAGAATAATAGTAAAAAGGGCGCTGGCTATAGCCCCTGCTTTGGCTATTGCAATTACCACAGCAAGTATGCACCATGCACTCACATCATCGGTGGCTGCACACACAATAGCCATTGACCCGACGGGAGTTTTTGTCATATTTCTTTCCTGCAATATGCGGGCAAGCACGGGAAATGCAGTAATGCTTACAGAAATGCCGATAAATAAACAGAAAGCAAGGAACCCAACGCCGGAAGGCGCATAATCAGCATAAAGATAGTAAGCTAATCCGACCCCCAGCACAAAGGGTATGGCGATACTTACATTGCTTACAAATAAGGCATCCCGGGCTTTACTCCGTATGATTTTTAAGTCCAGTTCCATGCCTATAATGAACATGAAAAACGCAAGCCCTATCTGGCTTAAAAACTGAAGTGTGCCTAAGGAGTTGGCAGGGAAAATAAAATGGAAAAAATCGGGGAACAACAGGCCCATTACAGAGGGGCCTAAAAATATTCCCGCCAGTATTTCGCCAATAACACTTTGCTGCCCCAATAACATAAGTAAGAGGCTGAATATCCTGGATGCAACAATGATGACAAGTATCTGTAATAGTAATAAACTTAAGGGATGTTTGGCATTCTCGGCAAACTGCCCCAAAGCCTGTGACATGCCTGTTATTGGAACTGCCACTTTTGAAACATCTTTGTCTTGTAATACAGTTTGTACCTGTGTTTGAACAGGTTTTACAGGGAGTTTTTCTCCTTTTTTTATTACTACATATAATCCCGAAAGCAGGATGGCTATTACCAGCACATTCAGGAAAAATAATCTTTTCATCGCATCAAATTAAAAAGGCCTAATCTTATCTTTAATATTTACGCGTGCAATATAGTGAGTTTATAAATATCATTTTGACTACGGGATTCCATAACCAAACATTTTTTCTCATCTTTGCTTTTCCATGCTACAGAAGTTAAACATACGGAATTATGCACTGTTTGATTTGGTGGAGGTTGAGTTTCCCTCTAACCTGTCTATTATTACCGGTGAAACGGGTGCCGGCAAATCAATATTACTGGGTGCTTTGTCGCTTTTATTGGGCCAAAGGGCAGAAGGCGACTTGGTGAATGATAAGTCTAAAAAATGCATTGTGGAAGGTGTATTTGTAAGTGATTCCGAAGAAGTGAAGAGCTTCTTTATTCGAAATGATTTGGATTTTGATACTGATATTACTATTCGCAGAGAAGTTTCCCCGGAAGGAAAGTCAAGGGCTTTTATCAATGATACGCCCGTAACATTAAACCAGCTAAAATCTCTTACAGCAAGGCTGATAGATATACATTCCCAGCATGAAAACCTGTTGCTGAATGAAAGCGAATTCCAATTGTCGGTGTTGGATGTGTATGCCTCTCATAAAACCACGCTTACAGAATACAAGCAAAAATTCGTTCGCTATAAAACCGTTAGTAAAGAACTGGAGGAACTCATAAGCAAGGAGAATGAAGCCGCCAAAGAAAAGGATTACCTGGAATTCCAGTTAAAGGAAATGCTGGAGGCCAATTTAGTAGAAGGGGAAGAAAAGAAGATAGAGGAGGAGTTGGAATTCCTCAACCATTCGGAGCAGATAAAGGATGCATTGGTAAAATCTACCGATATTCTTAAATCGGATGATACGAATGTGATACACTTGCTTACGGACGTAAAAACCAGGTTAAGCAACATTGCAGCGTATAACCCGAAATTAGGCGAACTGCTGGATAGGCTGAATGCATCTATCATAGAACTTAAGGATATTGGGGCAGAAATTGAATTTTTGGAAGAAAAAATAAATTACAATCCCGAAAGAGTTTCCACGCTGACGGAAAGATTGGAAAGCATTTATCACCTGTCGCATAAGCATAGAGTAAATACAGTAGCAGAGTTATTGAAAATTCAGGATGATATTTCGGGACGTTTAAACGGTATTTCATCGTTGGAAACAACAATTGAAAAACTAAGTAAAGAGAAGGATACATTACAAAAGCAATTAAAAGAATTGGCTGCTAAAATTAGTGCCGGAAGGGATAAGATTATTCCTACCCTGCAAAAAGAAATACAGAAGAATTTGG
>DATHOL010000356.1:0-5038 GCA_035484895.1 Bacteroidia bacterium
AAATCTATCAGCGAAAATATAAACGTTCGGGCGGATAATACAAACCCTTTGTTTACTGTTTCATTTCTTAAAACCGTTTGGGTGCAGGCCAATGTTTACGAAAACGATATTCCACTGATTGGAATTGGTGATTCGGCAGATATAACAACGGTTGCTTATCCCGACACTAAATTAAAAGGAACCATTTCTAAAATTGCCAATATGCTCGACTCATCTGCGAGCACCATGCAGGCACGGATAGTACTGGATAATTCCAAAGGGCTTCTTAAATCAGGAATGTTTGCAACGGTAATTGTGCATTTGGATAAACATAAAAAGGCGCTTGCAATTCCCAAAGAAGCATTGGTATTTTATGATAACGATTACTATGTAATGGTAGCCAAAGGCAAAAATAAATTTGAAAAGAGAAAAATATCCATCGAAGGAACCAGCCAAACTATTGCATACGTAACAAAAGGTTTGCAAGAGAATGAAGTGGTGGTAAGCAGAAACAGCCTTTATGTTTACGGACAATAAATGTTGCCTTAAATGAACAAGATTGTAAAAAGCATAGTAGCCTTTTCATTAAAGAATAAAATTTTTATTCTTTTTGCTACTGTTGTTATAGGCTTGCTGGGCGCTATCGCTTATAGCAAAACACCTATTGAGGCCTATCCTGATATTACCAACACCCAAATAATAATTATTACCCAATGGCAAGGCAGGGGCGCTGAGGAAGTGGAAAGACAGATTACTATTCCTGTAGAGTTAGCAATGAATTCCGTTCAGGACAGGAAATCGCTGCACTCGATTACCATGTTCGGGTTGTCGCAAATCACCATTATTTTTAATGACGGGGTGGATGATTACCATGCCCGCGCACAGGTAATGGATTTGCTAAATAATGTTCAGTTGCCTGTCGGGGTGCAAGCCAGCGTTGAGCCGCCTTATGGCCCAACCGATGAGATATACCGGTTTACGCTTCAGAGCAAAACCAAATCGGCAATGGAGCTTAAAACCATTGAAAAATGGATTATTGAGCGGAACCTTCATGCTGTAGATGGTGTAGCAGATGTGAATACATACGGAGGCCCAACCAAAACCTACGAAGTAGATGTTAATCCATACCTGTTAAATAAATACGGAATAACTGCTTTGGATGTTTACAATGCTATTTCAAACAGCAATATCAATGCCGGAGGTGATGCTATTGAAGAGGGTGAAATGTCTTTTGTGGTTAGGGGAATCGGTTTAATCAACAACATAGACGAAATAAAAAACATCATCATAAAAAACATGAATGGTGTTCCCCTATTGGTTCAGAATGTATCGAGTGTATCGGTAAGCAATATGCCGCGGCTTGGAAAAGTGGGTATGGATACTAATAACGATGTGGTTCAAGGCGTAGTGGTGATGCGCAAAGGCAAAAACCCGCAGGAGATACTTAAAGGTATCCGTGCCAAAGTGGATGAACTGAATACATCTATCCTTCCTTCGGACGTTAAAATTGTACCTTTTTATGACAGAAGTACACTTATAACCTATTGCACAGAAACTGTTCTGCATAACCTTATTGAAGGAATTCTACTTGTTATAGGGCTTGTGTTTTTGTTTATGATGGATTGGAGGGCTACATTGATTGTTGCATTAGTAGTACCGCTTTCCCTTTTGTTCGCCTTTATATGTATGCAGATAAAAGGCATGCCGGTAAATCTGCTTTCGCTTGGCGCAGTTGATTTTGGAATAATAATAGACGGAGCAGTAGTATTGGTGGAAGGTTGTTTTGTAATGTTTGACGGCTATTACAAAGAACTGGGACAAGAAAAATTCAATAAGCGCGCTAAAATGGGCTGGATTAAAAACACCAGCATCGATATGGGTAAAGCCATATTATTTGCCAAACTTATTATTATTACGGCATTAATCCCCATCTTTTCTTTTGAGGATATTGAAGGAAAAATATTTTCTCCATTAGCATGGACATTAGGGTTTGCCTTGCTCGGCGCTTTAATATTTACGCTCACCTTGGTTCCGGTACTCATCCACATGCTGCTGAACAAAAATGTGTATGAAAAACATAATCCAATTGTCGCCGGGCTTGAAAAAGGATATGGAAAATTATTCAATTATACCTTTAAGCATAAGCGTGCAAGCCTTGCAATTGCATTGGTTGTGCTGGGTGGAAGCTTATACATTGCTACCTTTTTAGGTTCCGAATTTTTACCGCATTTAGACGAAGGTGCGCTATGGGTGGAGGCACAAACTCCGATGGGAATTTCCCTCACCCAATCTTCGATGTTGGCCGACAGTATGCGAAAAGATTTACTCACCTTCCCCGAAGTGAGGAGTGTTGTTTCCCAAACAGGCAGGCCTGATGATGGCAGCGACCCAAAATCATTCTCAGACATACAATGCAATGTTTCTTTGTATCCGCAGGAGGACTGGAAGCGCAAAATCAGTAAGGATTCCCTGATTGATGCCATGAGCGACTTGCTGAATGAAAAGTATGAAGGCAATGTATTTAACTTTTCCCAACCCATACGGGATAATGTAGAAGAGGCTGTAGCCGGCATGAATGCTGCCCTGGCAGTAAGAATATCGGGAGACGATATTAATATTTTAAATCAGAAAGCGGAAGAAGTGCGCGACTCCATGAAAAAAGTTCCCGGCATTGCCGATTTGGGAATTCTTAAAAACCTTGGACAACCGGAACTCGATATTGATTTGGAACAAAATAAAATGGCACGCTATGGTGTAACTACCGCCAATGCGAATGCCATAGTGCAAATGGCAGTAGGCGGACAAGCCGCAACCCAGGTATTTGAGGGGGAACGGTTGTTTGATTTACGGGTTCGCTATATGCCTGAATTCAGGAAAACGCCTGAGGAGTTAGGTGATCTGATGGTTCCGACTTTAAATGGTGGAAAAGTGCCACTCAAGCAAATATCCAGCATCACATTAAAAACCGGTATCACTCAAATATTCAGGACTGATAATATGCGTGGCATAGGCGTAAAATTCTCGGTACGCAACCGGGATTTGGGAAGCGCTATTGCCGACGCAAAAGAAAAGACAAAAAACATCAAGTTTCCGAAGGGATATAAAATGGATTGGGTAGGTGAATTTCAAAGCCAGGTAAGGGCTGTAAGCAGGCTTAAACAAGTGGTTCCTATTAGCCTTCTTTTAATTTTTGTAATCCTGTTTGTTGCATTTGGCAATTTCCGTGATTCAACAATCATTTTACTAAATGTACCCTTTGCATTGATTGGCGGCATCTTTGCATTATTACTGACCAATACCAATTTCAGCATTTCAGCAGGTATTGGCTTTATTGCGCTGTTTGGAGTATGCATACAAAACGGGGTAATATTATTAGTTCAATTTAAGCGCAACCTTCATAAAAAGCAAAGCCTGGTTGAATCGATTCACAATGGGGTAAGGGAACGTGTCCGCCCTGTTGTTATGACAGCATTAATAGATATGGTGGGCTTATTTCCGGCAGCTATAAGTACAGGCATAGGTTCTGAAGCGCAAAAACCGCTTGCTATTGTAATGATAGGTGGATTGGTATCCGCTACCATATTGGTGCTGCTGATACTCCCTATTATTTACTACATGGTTTATCATCCTCGCCACCGGATGGATTAAGAAGTAATTGTATGCTGCCTTATTGGCAAATAAAAAATATCTTTGCTCATAATGAGCGGTCTTGAAGTAAATAGAATTACAAACCCCGATAAAAAGCTGATTTAATGAGGAAGTTCATTTTATTAGCCGTTTCGGTTTTGTTCTTTGCAAATATTTGTCTTGCGCAAGACGGCTCCGACAGTACAAAAAACGAAAAAAAACATTCCTTTGCCATTACAGGAGGCTATGGCAAAGCCCGCAAAAAAGACAGCGTAATCAAACGGTACTCTTTTGGGTTTAATTATGGAACAGGGTTTCCTTTCGGTAATTTCCATATGGGTGACCAATCAAAATACCCTATCAGCCGATTGAACGGAAAAGACACCGGCCATTTGGGCGGGTATGGCCAATCGGGCTTTCATTTCGAATATTATTTTGCCTACCGTGTATATAAATGTATCAGTATTATGGCTTCGTTAAGCGGGAATGATATTGGTTATAATATTAATGAAGTAAACGCCCAATACATCCAATTTTTTGCACCTAATACTACAGTTGTTACCAGCGGAGACAGTTATTATATTCTTCAATACCTGATTGGGCCCGATGCAGAACTCCGCATAGGTAAATATTTTAAAATTGAAGCCAAAGCGTTGATAGGGCTTATGTCTGCTAACTATCCTACCCTATCTTATTCCGGGTTACCAAATGGATTGCCAACAGCACTTTATTCATTTCCGCAAGGGAGCGGATTCAGTTATAATCTTGGAACAGGTATTAAATACATAGCTGCCGAGGGGCCTGTTGCCGTTCATGTGGATGTGGCCTATGCAGGTTCAACCGTTAATTTTTCAAGCTACAGCATGGCGCTATATACACCTCCCACAAACAATCCGGCCACTTCCAATAACTATATCAGTTCGGCTGTTTACAATACGCCCAAATCACTTTCGGTTTCAATGTTTCAATTTACATTAGGCTTATCGGTAGAACTATAGATTTTCCGATACACTTCTTCCGCAATGCTGAAATCACGGTATTTTTCAGCTAAAGGCCTTATCTGATTATAAATTTCCAGCCTGCTTTTTCCTTTAATGATAGCATCTATTTCTTCTGCTGCATCGGTATATGCTATTCCATCAAAACCTTGAAGTATGGCCCCTGCCCTATTCTCTTTTATTATATCAGAATCCACAGATATATCAGGCGGAATAACAACAGGCAATCCCATACCCCAATATTCACCATCTTTTATAGGAGTGCAATATCTTTTGGTAGGTACCGGCTTAACAGGAGATATGGCAAAATCGGCCAGCCCCATATAAAGCGGCACTTCTGAATGCTTTACAAAAAGTTTAATAATAGTATATGGTTCTATTTTATACTTCGCCATTTTTTCTTTCAGATATTGGTCAGCTGTATTGCTGAGCAA
>DATHOL010000357.1:0-3195 GCA_035484895.1 Bacteroidia bacterium
CTACGGGCACCGGAGATTTTGCCATTGAATTTGCAAAGCTATCTTCTTCTAAAATTATTGGTATAGATATAGCTGAGAAAATGCTTGAGATAGGCCGTGAGAAAGTAAAGGGAAAAGGATTGTCAGATAAAATTGAATTAATAGAAGCCGATTGCGAGAATCTGCCTTTCGCTGATAATACTTTCGATATTGCCAGTTCGGCTTTTGGAGTGCGAAATTTTGAAAACCTTAATAAAGGCTTATCGGAAATGTATAGGGTACTAAAACCAGGAGGCAGAATTTTGGTCCTTGAAGCTTCAGAGCCTTCAAAAGGCATTTTCAGGAAGTTTTACAAAATATTCATGACTAAAATATGCCCGACTATTGGAGGCGTTTTTTCAGAAAATAAGGCCTATGATTACATGAACAGGTCGGTAGCAGCTTTTCCATCGGGAAAAAACTTTGAAGCCGAATTGGTAAAAGCAGGATTTACAGAAACACAATTTATACCGTTAACTATGGGTGTAACTTCAATTTATATTGCTAAAAAATAAGATATTGGGAAATAAAAAACTACTGTAACCGTTATTTGCAAATATGTTGGAGTCAATCCGTTCAGTATTTTTTATGTTTTTAAAGCGTCAAATTCGTTTTAAAAGAATATTGGTTTTGCTTATGCTTCTAGTTACATTCAGGGCAGAAAGCCAGGAGACCATTAACCTTCCGGCATACACTCATGCGCACTATCACTTTGGGTTTATTATCGGTATCAATACCACAAGTTTCTATATTGATCCCTCGCCGAAACTAGGTGACCCAAAATATTTTGACACCCTGAAATCTATCCGTTCTGTTCCGCAGGTAGGTTTTGATTTAGGGATTGTTACTGAACTTTCCATAACCAGGTACCTGAAGCTGCGTTTTGTGCCTTCCTTAGGCTTTTCAGACCGACAGATAGAATATAATTTTTTAAGCAATATAGACACTTTCTCTGTTAAGAAGGACATACAGTCCGTTTTCCTGAATTTCCCGCTGGATTTGAAACTGATTTCAAAAAGGCTTAATAACTTTGAGGCATATGTATTGGCAGGTGGAAAGTTTGCAAGAGACCTGGCCTCCCAGAAGGACGTTAACCAGACACTGGCCGGAGCTAAAGCAACTGTGCGTATTCAGCCTAATGATTGGTATTATGAGGCAGGTGGAGGAATAGAATTCTATTTGCCCTACTTTAAATTCGGCCTTGAACTGAAAGTATCGCAAGGATTAAGGAACCTCATTATTCCTGATAATAGCGTCTATACACAATCAATAAATGGGTTGAAGTCTAAAACCTATTTACTCTCCTTTACTTTCGAGGGCTAATTAGGCCATTGCAGGAACTTCAATCTTTGCGCCGGTCTTTTTAATTGCACCAAATCCACCTTCAACATTGGTGAGGTTAGGGAAACCATTATTTTCAAGTATTGAAGATGCTACCATGGAGCGGTAACCACCTGCGCAATAAACATAATAGTGGGCATTCTTATCCAATGTTTTATATTCCTGTTCAAGTTTTGCAAGCGGAATGGATATAGCCCCGACGACAGTGCCATTAGCAACTTCTCCTTCACGGCGCACATCCAGCGGCTGTCCTTCTTTTTCAACGTTTTCAGCAAATTCTTCCGCAGAAATGGAGTGTATGCTCATTATCTTTTGTCCGGCTGCTTTCCATGCATTTACCCCACCTTTCAAAAAGCCTTTAACAGATTCATATCCCACACGCGCAAGTCTTGTTACAGATTCAATTTCCTTGCCTTCATCGCAGACTAAAATCAGGGGTCCGTTATCTACTAATGTACCAACCCAAACGGCAAAATCGCCATTCAGGCCAATATTCAGTGAACCGGGAATGTGTTCCTGCGCAAACTCGGCAGGCATACGGGTATCCAGCACCAGGGTGCACGCTTCTTTTTCTTTTTTAAACTCTTCAACCGACATGCCATTCGTATGATTTCCTAAAAGATTGTCAATACTATCCTGGTATCCATTCCTGTTAATCTTAGCATCCATAAAGAAATATTTGGGTGGTGAAGCAATGCCTGAAATCATATCGTTCACAAACTCTTTACGGTTGCTATATTGAAGAGCAGAATTATTTTTTCTTTGTTCGCCAATCGTAGAAAAAGTTTCTTTGCCTATATTCTTTCCACATGCGGAACCCGCGCCATGACCCGGATATACAACTACATCATCCGGCAATTGTTTCAACTTTGCAATGGAATCAAACATTAAAGATGCCATATCGGCATTTGTTATTTTTTCATCGGCTGCAAGGTCAATACGTCCTATATCACCAACAAACAGTGTATCTCCGGTGAAAATTGCAAGTTGTTTTCCGAATTTATCAAGTGCTATAAAACAACTCGATTCCATTGTATGTCCCGGAGTGTGAACTACCTGTATGTTCTCATCGCCCAATGAAAACATCTGTAAATCCTTGGCTATAATTACCTCATAGCCCGGATTTGCGGTGGGCCCGAAAATAATTTTAGCACCTGTTTTTTTTGCAATATCAATATGCCCGGAAACAAAGTCAGCATGGAAGTGAGTTTCAAAAATATATTTGATTTTGGCATTGCGTGCAGAAGCAATGTCAAGGTAAGTTTGAATATCGCGTAACGGGTCAATAATGGCCGCTTCTCCTTCCGATTCGATATAGTATGCAGCTTGTGCAAGGCATCCGGTATATATCTGTTGTATGTACATAAGTCAGGTTATAATTTGTGCAAATTTATGAAAGATAATTTTAATGAATATGAGGAATCTCACAAATGGCCTAAAATCCCATATGCGCGCGCGTTTTCTTCTTTTCTGAATGTATTTTCTTGGACTTTAATCTTTTCTCTTTGCTTTGTTTGCTGCGCTTAGTAGGAATACGCTTCTTTTTCTTTTTAAAAGCTTTTTCCAGGAGCCCATAAAATTTTTCTATGCAGTTCTTTTTATTTAAAAGCTGGCTTCGGTCCTCCTGCGATGCAATTTTCAATATGCCTTCTTTATTAATAAAGCCTTCCAATTTTTTTGCAACTAAATCTTTTTGTTCATCCGTTAGCAAATTGGAACTCAAATAATCAAAATGAAGTTCTACCTTCGTAGATAATTTATTTACATTTTGACCACCCTTGCCGCTACTTCTGCTCATAGTGAACTTCCATTCGGAAGAAAAATCGGTATCTCTGA
>DATHOL010000358.1:0-2948 GCA_035484895.1 Bacteroidia bacterium
CATGCTTCGCAAGACATTTAGCTCTTAGCCCAAGTGCACCTGTGGAATCTTTGCTGAAATTTTGAGTAAATTGTTTTAAAGAATCGGATTTATTTTGAGCAGACAAATTAAAACCCGATAATCCTGCAAAAAGAAAAATTAAGAGCGTAGCAATTTGTTTCATAGGAAGCGGAAAAGCAAATTATACATTTTGCAGTCCTACCATTTTGCCCTGTTCAGGATCCCAAACCTTTAGTTTGAAGCAAGCAAGAATATCTTTCGGGGAAAGAGAAGTCCTTTTTACATTTTGCAATTCCGGTATGGCCTTCATCACCTCCGGCAGGCGGTAAAATGGAATACGCGCATTTAAATGGTGAATATGATGATACCCTATGTTGGCAGTAAACCAATTCATAACCGGATTCATTTTCATAAAACTGGACGATTCCATGGCGGCTCTCTCATACGTCCATCCATCTGCTTCGCTGAAAGAGACTCCCGGGAAGTTGTGCTGGGCATAAAATAAATAGGCGCCAATGGCATCTCCTGTAAGGAATGGAATAATAATAGTTAAGAGCCAAACCTTCCATCCGAAGAAGAAGAAGACAGTTACATTTAATAAAAGATGAACTATCAAGGCCACCAATGAATCGCGGTGCTTTTTCGGATTGCTAAGGTAGGATTGCATAGCCATTCCAATCATAAACATAGAAAGATACCCGAATGCAATTGTAACCGGATGACGGGAAACAAGGTAAGCATATTTTTCTGCACGTGAAAGGCTTTGGAATTTCTCTTTGGTAATAATCAGGTATGAACCAATACTGGATGTAAAGAGTTTGGAGTTGTGTTTATGGTGATAATCGTGAGAACGTTTCCAAATGCTTTCAGGAGCCATTACGTATATGCCAAAAGCCGTCATAATATAATGGGCCAATTTTGACTTATTAAGTATTGCATGGTGCTCATAATCATGGTATATAACAAACATGCGAATAGTTAATAAGCCGGCCAGTATGCTGCAAGCCAATCGTGCCAGAAAGAAATGGGCTATTATAGTTCCGGTGAGTGCTGCCAATAACAAAAATAGTGTGGAGAGGGCATAAAACCAAGACTTTGCCCTGTCTTCCTTGGCATAATCTTTAGTGGCTAATATGAGTTCTTTACCTGTTAACATTCCATTCATTATAGAATACAAAGATACGTCAATTTTCCTTAGGTTTTCTTATGTTTCCATCTTCGATGCGACCACAGCCATATCTCAGGTTGTGCAAGTATATCATTTTCCAGTATATGAGTATGTGATTTTGATATTTCATCGGGATGAGATTTAGCAGGGTTTTCAAACAATACTTCTGCGGAAATTTCATAATAGCCTCGTTTTATACGTTTTACCCTTCCAAATATTACAGGATAATTAAACCGCTGTGCTATTTTTTCGGTTCCTTTAAAAACAGGGGTATCCTGGTTAAGGAAATTTGTCCAGAATGCACCTTCCGGTGAAGGCGTTTGATCGGCGATAAAAGCGGTGGCGCTTAATTCATTCCGTTTACTTGCCATTTCCCGAAAGGTATCTTTCATAGCAATTAACTTAGTGCCAAAACGGGTGCGCATTTTGTACATGAGCCCATCAAAGTATTTGTTACTCAGGGGATGGTAAATAACATAAAGCTGGTGTTTACATAGCAAGCTGAAGCTATTCCCACCCCATTCCCAATTGCCAAAATGCCCCAATACAAATATGATGGACCTGTTCTCTTCAGCATATTTATTAAAGAGTTTTAAGGTATCCGGTTGAATGCTGCAATGCTGCAACATACTTTCCTTACTAATGGTTAGGGTTTTAAAAGTCTCCAATGTAAGGTCGCAGAGGTAGTGATAATAATCTTTCCGGATTTTATTTAATTCAGCATCGCTTTTATCGGGAAACGAGTTACGAAGATTTTGAAAAACCACCTCTTTCCGATAACCTATTACATAATACAAAATAGCATATAACCCATCGGAAACCAAATACAAAATTGGGAACGGCAATAGCGATAGAAGATAGATAAATGGTAAAACAAGATAATAACCTATGGCAGACACTGTGTTTAGCTTATAGCTACTAGCGGGTGGCCGATAGCTGTTCGGAAGGCAAATATCGCATTATTAAGAGAATCGCTTAAACCCTATCTTTGCAATATTGAATTTACAAGGTAGTATTATGGAAAAACTGCAGAATTATATAGATGGCGCATTAGTCGCGCCAAAAAGTGGAAAATATATTGATAACTATAATCCTTCCATAGGTAAGGTTTACTCTTTAATTCCAGAGTCGGATGAAGAGGATGTGCAAAAGGCTGTAGAAGCAGCTAACAAGGCTTTCCCTGCATGGTCTACCATGCGTAAAGATGACCGTTCCAAATGGATGATGAAATTGGCAGACTTGCTGGAAGAAAGATTAGAACAATTTGCCCTGGCAGAATCTGTTGATAATGGAAAACCATTATGGTTATCGCGTTCGGTAGATATACCAAGAGCAGTTAGCAACCTGCGTTTTTTTGCAACGGGTATTTTGCATTTTCCATCCGAGGCACACTCTATGGATGGTCATGCAATTAATTATACTTTGCGCGACCCGGTAGGGGTTGTGGGCTGCATCTCTCCCTGGAATTTGCCGCTTTATTTATTCACCTGGAAAATAGCTCCTGCTCTTGCCGCCGGTTGCTGCGTAGTTTCCAAACCTTCTGAAATTACACCCATGACCGCCTATATGCTATCGCAGCTTTGTGTGGAGATTGGCTTCCCGAAAGGTGTCTTTAATATACTTCACGGATTGGGAAGTAAGGTGGGTAGCGCTATCGTTTCCCATCCAGAGATAAAAGCTATTTCTTTTACCGGGGGAACAGCAACCGGAAAAAATATTGCAAGTGTGGCTGCTCCTATGTTCAAAAAACTTTCACTTGAATTAGGAGGTAAAAATCCGG
>DATHOL010000359.1:0-2871 GCA_035484895.1 Bacteroidia bacterium
AAAATAAATCCTAAAAAACCCGATGAAAGAGCCAATAACATAAATATAGGATTCGACATGGCAAACAAACAAAGTACTACCGCTATACTGCCAAACACCATGGAAATGGTGAATGATTTTTCAAGGAATTTCTTCATAATATGGCAAAGATAAAGAAAAGAGGCTAATGGTATTTCGACATGGCAAACGTAGTGAAGCAATCCTGCTACTTGGGCATTTCGCGGTAAGATTGCTTCGCAAAGCCTAGCAATGACAAACAATAATTAATTCCGGCTAAAGAACATCCAATTTCTCAGTCTTTATGCGCGAACCATCTACAATCAGGCTGTAGAAATATAAACCTGATGAAAGTGCATTTTTATTGATGTTTACCGTTCCTGCATTACTTTTTAAAGTAACTGTTTTCACTTCCTTGCCCAAAATATCATAAAACTCAATTTGCGCATTGCTGAAATTCTTTATGCCCGAAAAGTCATATTCAATAGTGGTGCTTGATATAACAGGGTTCGGATATGCTTTAAGGATAGTAACAGAATTCGGTTGAAGAATATCTTGTACAGCAGCAGGTGGCGAGCATTCCGTAAGCGCTCTAAATGCATCTACTTTTCCATAACCAAAGCGGTAATTAGGAACAGCGCCGGTAAATCCATCTACCGAATCGCAATGGGTAAGGGCGTACCAAAGCTCGTGATATTTAACTGTAGGGTTCTTTTGCAAATAAAGGCCGGCTACAGAAGCTACACCGGGGCTAGCCAGTGAAGTACCTCCGTCAATGCTGTGCCAGCCGTTGGAATCAATACTGGTAGGAGACCCGGCAATATAGGCAGATTTCCATGCGGTTGGAAGTGCAGACATTGTCTGGTTTCCTGCTCCGGCAATATCGGGCTTCATCAACCTGTAATTCCGGGTAGGCCCTGCGCTTGAATTTGGAACAATGGCTCCCGGAGGGCTTGTAATAATTCCGCAATAAACCGTGTCGGCATAGTCATACCAGCATCTGCGATTGGTATAATTGGCTACTGTAATAACCTGTGGCGAACATTGAAAACTGCTGCACATGGTTTGATGAACATCGGGCATTACATAATGTTTCATTTCAGGAAAGGTGGTTTGGCTAAGCATTAGCCCTGTAGTGTCCACAATATCGGCTGCGCTGTATAAATCCCATGAATCAAATCTGCCTTGCCCTTTGGTTACCAATAACCATTTGTAGGCTGAACTATTGGAATCGGTTGTAATAACAATCTCCAACGAATAATTTCCCGGATAATATGTCTGAGCGTAATATTGTATTTTAGCCAAGGTATCTCCGGCTGCATTTTTCAAATAGGTTGGAGCGCCAACAGAACTTATATTTGCAAAAGCAGACCTTGCCCGCTTGGAATAGGAACCGGTGGAAACCTTATCGCATTCAATAGCAAAATCCACATTATTAAAGTCAGCCACATCGGCAAAAAGCTGGATATCCACATTCCTGTTTCCGGCATCGTAAGGGAACCAGGTACAAGTACTATCGGCTAAAGTAGGTATTGAATCGTGCAGGTGAAATGGAATTGTACCCGCATTGCCTGCCGCAGCTATAAAATACCGGCCGGGCTGCTTGGCCATAATCATTGTATCTATCATTAGCGCCTGTAGGTCGAGCCCATCATGTGAACCGTTATAATCACCCAAACTGGCATTAATAACACAGGGTTCGTTCAGGCTAGCAGCAGTTGTATAAATATAGTTTACTGCATCTGTAAGTATTGTTGGCGAAGAACTATTAAAATTAAGCGCCACAAAAATAATATCCGCATCAGGGCATCCGCCTATTTCCTGTCCGTTTGCTCTTCCGTTAGAAACAGCCGCACCTGCCACATTACTTCCATGCCCAAAATCATCGTATGCAGCAGTATCATTTGCCAAATCAGCATCTATTTCAGCACCTGTCCATGCCTGCCCGTACCCATACGGCAATGGCGTATAAACTCCTATTGGCTGATTCTGGTCCCAATAAAACTTAACTCTTGAATGTCCGGAGGGATCAATAAAGTCAGGGTGCCGGTAATCAATACCTGTATCTATAAAGCCCATTACAACTCCCTTTCCGGTGTAGGCTTGGCTTAATGGAAATTTACCTTGCTGAACAGCCACAATGCTGTTTCTTTTCCGCATGGTATCGTTGCAGGGCACAAAATGATGCGGTGCGCCTTCCATCCGGATGATTCCGCTATTGGCGCTAAACTCCGGCAATGCGCTTACCGGAATAATAATAGCTGCAATATTTCCATAAGAGTATTTAAATGTGCCGCCATTTTCTTTAACCAGTTGCTTAATGGTATTAATGTTTCCCTCTATCAACATAGGGAGCATCACCTTTGCTTCGGCTTTTTTGGCTGTATAGGCTTCCTGTTTTGTTGCCAGAAAATAATCCATTTTAGTAACCGACTGGCCAAATGTTGTGCCGGTAATAAAAGCAGTAATTAATAGGGAAAGTATTTTTTTCATAAAGAAGATATGATTGATATTGAATGGTAAAGTTAGACATATTTATTTCAACAAAGAAATGAAAACAGGCATTTATCTAACATTTATTTGTTGATAGTGAAATTAAGATTATCTGCAACATGAGTAATCCTTCAAGAATACTATTATTACCTATTTAACTTAACTATAGCATATATCAGGCATTTGCCTCACATTTGCCATTGCAAAAAATGGGCTACAGTAGTTTTTAAAAGCAATTTTTATCGCAACTATCTGATTGTTTTATGATAGCACACAAATATACTACTTCATAATCCCTATAAAAATGCTTCATCGAGCGTATTTAATTTCATCGAAAATTTCCATAAAAATTTATAACACTTAAGGGCTTTATAATACTGA
>DATHOL010000360.1:0-5238 GCA_035484895.1 Bacteroidia bacterium
GCTGCCGAACTGCACGAATTGATAAGTGGTAGATTACCCAAAAATTGGGGTTCAGATATTCCTGAATTCCCTGCTGATAAAAAAGGTATGGCAACCCGTGTTGCATCCGGAAAATGTATGCAGGCATTTTATTCGAAATTGCCGGGTTTCATTGGTGGTTCGGCTGATTTAAATACTTCTACTTATACCGAACTTAAAAACGCAGGAAGCTTTGAGAATCCTGCTATGGCTGTGGGCGACTTGCAGGGTTCTGCAAGTGGCGGATGGAGTTATGCCGGACGTAATTTGTATTACGGTGTCCGTGAACATGCCATGGGTTCTATCTCCAATGGGATGGCTGCTCATGGCGGGATTATTCCGTTTACTGCTACATTTCTGACCTTTTCCGATTATATGAGGCCTGCCATTCGCCTGGCTGCATTAATGGAGTTAAATGTAGTTTTTGTTTTTACTCACGACAGCATAGCTTTGGGCGAAGACGGCCCAACGCACCAATCGGTAGAACATCTTTCGGCTCTCCGTGCAATCCCCCAACTGATAGTTATCCGCCCCTGTGATGCCAATGAAACTACAATTGCATGGCGCATAGCAGTGGAATCTCAAAAAGCTCCGGTGACGTTAATTTTATCCAGACAGGATTTACCAACACTCGACAGAAAAAAATTTGCTCCCGCAGATAATGTTCGTTTGGGTGCATACATACTATTAGATGCACCTAAGCCCGACTTAATATTAATTGCAACCGGTTCGGAAGTTAGCCTGATAGTTGAAGCCCGGGAAAAATTAGGCAAGCAAAAAATTTCTGTTCGTCTTGTTTCCATGCCAAGTTGGGAATTATTTGAAAAACAATCCAAGGCATATCAGGATAAAATTCTCCCGTCCGGTATTCCTAAAATTGCTGTGGAAGCAGGTATATCTCAAGGTTGGAGACGTTATGTGGGAGATAAAGGGGATATAATTGGCATGGATACTTTCGGCGCATCTGCTCCCGGAGGAGTGGTAATGGAAAAGTTCGGATTTACAGTGGAGAATGTTTGTAAGCATGCAATTGCTTTATTAAAAAGAAATAAAGTATGATAAGTATTCAGGATAAAGTGCACCCAATTGGAATTGCTGCAGACCATGGAGGATATGAGTTGAAAGAGTATTTAGTAAAAACATTGCAGGAAGCGGGATATGAAGTGATTGATTTTGGCAATAAAGAACTGGTTCCGGCAGATGATTATCCTGATTATGTCATTCCACTTGCACGAGCCATATCAAATGGTACTGTTTCTCGCGGTATTGCAATATGTGGGAGTGGGGTGGGAGCCTGCATTGCAGCGAACAAGGTTGCCCATGTGAGGGCTTGCCTTATACATGAAAAATTTTCTGCACAGCAAGGAGTTGAAGATGACGATATGAATATGATTTGCCTTGGAGGACGGGTAGTTGACCATGAATTTGCATTGAAACTATCTACCATTTTTCTTTCAGCAAAATTTATTGATGTGGAAAGGCACACACGCAGACTTGCAAAAATTGCTGAACTTGAAAATATTGAAAAAGTTAAAAAGTAATGGAAATAAGCAAAAATGCCGGAAAGCCGGCGGAACAAAATATATTAGTTAACATTCCAAAACTGGTAACCTGTTATTATACGGGTATACCCGATTCTTCAGCGCCGGGCCAATGTGTTTCATTCGGTACTTCCGGCCACAGGGGCTCATCATTTAAAAATACTTTTAATGAACAGCATATTCTTGCCATCACTCAAGCCATTTGTCTCTATCGGACGGAACAAAAAATAGACGGCCCTTTATTTTTAGGTTTTGATACACATGCTTTATCTGCCCCTGCATTTGCTACGGCAATGGAGGTATTGGCAGCGAATAATGTAAATGTAATGGTTTCGGAAAACGATGAGTATACCCCAACACCGGTTATATCGCATGCTATTTTAAGATATAATAATGGGCGGAAAGCCGGATTGGCAGATGGTATTGTTATAACGCCTTCACATAACCCGCCCGATGACGGAGGGTTTAAATATAATCCGCCCGATGGCGGCCCCGCAGGAACTGCTGTTACCAATTGGATTGAAGCTAAAGCAAATGAATTGCTGAAGAATAACCTTGCGGGCTTGAAAAGAGTCACATTCGAAAAAGCGATTCATTCTTCCACCACTCACCGATATGATTTTTTAAATACGTATATCAACGACCTTGGAAATGTAATTGATATGGATATTCTGCGTAACTCAAAAATAAAAATGGGTGTTGATCCGCTTGGAGGCGCAGGTATTAATTACTGGGAACCTATTGCAGAGCGGTACCATTTAGATTTAACGGTAGTGAATAAAGTTATTGATCCTGCTTTTGGTTTTATGACAGTAGATTGGGATGGACAAATCCGGATGGATCCGTCATCACCTTATGCCATGCAGGGGCTGATTAAAATGAAAGATAAATTTGATATTTCATTTGCTTGTGACACGGACCATGACAGGCATGGAATTGTAACAAAAAGTTCGGGCTTGCTAAATCCAAATCATTTTCTATCAGTTGCGGTTCATTATCTTTCACAAAATCGTCCCGGGTGGCAAAGTACAGCTGCTATAGGAAAAACAGTTGTCACTACACAACTTATTGACCGTATTGCGAAAAAATCGGGCCGGCATTTATATGAAGTACCTGTCGGGTTTAAATGGTTTGTTAACGGGTTGCTTGATAAATCTCTTTGTTTTGGGGGGGAAGAAAGTGCCGGAGCATCTTTTTCCCGGCTTGACGGAAGCGTTTGGACAACGGATAAAGACGGATTTATACCCGCTTTGCTTTCAGCTGAAATAACCGCAAAATTGGCTCAGGACCCCGGCATACTATATAATGAACTTACGACAGAATTTGGTAATCCAGTTTACGATAGAATAGAAGCGAAAGCAACACCTGAACAAAAAGAAAAATTGAAAAAGCTTTCTGCCGGGCAAGTAAAAAGCAAAGATTTTGCGGGAGAGAAAATACAAGGTATATTCACTGAAGCACCGGGGAACAATGCCTCGATCGGAGGTTTGAAGGTAGTAACAGAAAATGGCTGGTTTGCTGCACGCCCCTCGGGAACTGAAGATATTTATAAAATTTACGGTGAAAGTTTTTTGGGCAAACAACATTTGAAACAAATTATTGAAGAAGCTCAAGTCCTTGTTAATACTGCCTTGGAAGCCAATAAAAAGAGAGTATGAAATTGATACCTGCGGCGCACGAACTGATATCCGATATGAGAGCTTTTTTTCAGGTAAATAGCTCAAAGCGGAGCTATTTGAATGAAGAACCGTTAAGGTCTGAACTATTTAGTTCTGAACAGTTGGAACGGTTTGGGAAAACATTGGCCGGCACTCATAAATTGAGTTCGAAAACCGCAAAGGATCATTTACTCAAGCGGCTTTCAGACAATGAAAATATTTTGCATGAAGTCCGCAAACTCCTTGCTTATTCTATAAAAAGGAAATATCAGATTACACCCGCAGGAGAATGGCTGATTGATAATTTTTATTTAATAGAAGAACATATCCTAAACGCCAAAAGGCATTTTCCGAAAGATTACAGTGAGGATTTGCCGCAACTGGCGGAAGGTGCCTCAGCAGGATTAACAAGGATATATGATATCGTCCTGCAAATAATAGCGCATAGTGATGGAAGAATAGATATTGATAGCCTGAGTGGCTTTATTAAAGCATATCAAACAGTAACGAATTTAAAGCTGGGGGAATTGTGGGCTATTCCTATTATGCTGCGTTTAGGCTTAATTGAAAACCTGCGGCGTGTTTCCGCTCAAATTGCAATTGACAGAGTTGATATAAACCTGGCAGATTATTGGGCCAAGCAACTAATTGAAACCGCCGAAAAGGAACCCAAAAATTTAATATTAGCGATAGCTGATATGGCAAGATCCAACCCGCCGATTGACAGCGCTTTTGTATCGGAAATAACCCGCCAGCTGCGGGGAAAGGGGCCTGATTTGGCATTGGCCCTTAATTGGATAGAGCAGCAATTGTCGGAAAGCGGATTAACAAGTATAGAATTGGTAAATGCGGAAATACAGAAACAATCTGCCCACCAGGTTTCGGTTAGTAATAGTATTGGCAGCCTGCGGTTGGTGGGAGCTATGGATTGGCGTAATTTTGTCGAAGCTCACAGTATAGTTGACCACACGCTTCGTGGTGATAATGGGGGAATATATGGATTAATGGATTTTCAAACACGCGACCGTTACAGGCATGTTGTAGAAAATATTGCAAAAAGGAGTAAGATAAGCGAGCATGAAGTTGCCAAGATTGCTATCCAATTGATGCATGAAAATATTCAACCGGGTAAAACAGATGAACGTACTTCACATGTAGGATATTACCTCATAGGTCCCGGTGTTTTGCAAACCGAGAAGCTGGCAAAAATGCGAATATCCGGTTACCAAAAAATTCAAAGAGCTTTGAAAAGGCAAGCTTTTCCGGTATATCTTACCTTTATAATTTTAACGACGATAACAATAGCAGGCTGTGTTTTAATAAAAGCATATTCTGATTCTAAAAATAATTGGCTGTTTGCAGCTATTGCTTTTCTTTCAATTTTATGTGCAAGCCAACTTGCCGTATCAGTTGTTAACTTTTTTTCTTCTTTATTGGTTAAGCCGCATTTATTGCCGCGTATGGATTTTTCAAAAGAAATTCCCGGGGAATACAAAACATTGGTTATAATTCCTGTATTGTTAACCAGTGTCGAGGATATAGAAAATTTAGTCGAGTCTTTAGAGGTCCGATTTTTAGCAAACCGGAAAGATAATTTACATTTTGGACTTTTGACGGATTTTATCGATGCGCCGACTGAAACGCTTTCTAATGATCAAGTTCTGTTAGCAGCTGCCCGTCAAAAAATTGAAAACCTGAATGCCAAATATAAAAGGGATAAGAAGGATTTATTCTATCTCTTTCATCGGCCCAGGCAATGGAATCCGAATGAAAAGGCCTGGATGGGTTACGAAAGAAAGCGTGGAAAACTCTCTGATTTAAATTTGCTCCTTCGGGGAGGTTTAGCCAAAAATTTCTCTCTTATAATAGGAGACCAATCCATTTTTCCGCAAATAAAATATGTAATTACGTTAGATTCTGACACGCAACTTCCGTTAGGTACAGCATGGAAATTAGTAGGTACAATGGCTCATCCTTTAAATCATCCCTGGTATGATGAAACTAAAAAGCGTGTGACAAAA
>DATHOL010000361.1:0-2712 GCA_035484895.1 Bacteroidia bacterium
AGGGACCCTTCGGGCCCCAATTGATATTCAAACGCCTCTCTTGTCATTGGACTCCATCCGCGTTCCTTACCAAACTTTGTCATCACCTTTGAGTATCCCGGATAAAACTCATCTATTGCTTTCTTATTAGTATCCGCCAAATACCCCGGAGAATGTATCCCAACCTTTAGTTCTTCGGGTTTAAACCCTGCCCTTTTTCCGGCCTCACGATATAAGTCAATTAAAGGACGGAACTGTGCGGTTTCACCGCCTATTATCGCCACCATTAAAGGTAAGCCGAGTGTACCGGCCCGCACAAATGACTCAGGAGTACCTCCAACACCTAACCAAATTGGTATAGGGTTTTGTAATGGCCTTGGATATATCGGCAAGTTATTAAGCGCAGGGCGAAATTTACCGGACCAGGTAACAAACTCATTCTTGCGAATGTCCAGCAATAGGTTCAACTTTTCTGCAAATAGCCTGTCATAGTCCCTTAGATCATAACCAAATAGCGGATATGCTTCTATGGATGAACCTCGCCCCACTACCATCTCGGCCCTGCCTTTTGAAACCAAATCCAGTGTGGCGAAATTTTGAAATACTCTGACAGGGTCAGCTGCACTTAGTACTGCAACTGCGCTTGTAAGTCTTATGCGTTTAGTTTGAGCGGCAGCAGCGGATAAAATAACCACAGGTGCGGAATCAAGAAATTCTTTTTTATGGTGCTCTCCAATACCAAACACATCAAGACCAACTAAATCGGCATGCTTTATTCTTTCAAGCAAAAGGGACATCGCTTCAACGCTATTTATAGACTCTGTGCCACTGCTATTAAACATAGTAGCAAAACTGTCAACTCCTATTTCTATACTCCTTATCATATCACTGGTAGATTAAATTTAAAAGTGAGAAGGCAAAATTATCATTTGCTAATATCAATAAACGTTGACAAATGATAACAAAAAACGTTGATGAATGATAAAAAATGAAGCTGTAAAGTATGTTAGCTTGATTTGTATTAAAATAGGTAATAATTTTGCGACATAATTTCAATTTAACCATAAATCAAATGCTATGGAACAGAAAGAAACAAACCATTCGAATAGTGAAATAACCATAGTATGGCGGCCATCACTTTGTAAGCATTCGGGTATTTGCGTAAAGATGCTGCCTAAGGTATATAACCCTCATGAAGTACCATGTATTAAGATTGATGAGGCAAACACCCCAGAACTAATAGAACAAATCGAAAATTGCCCATCCGGCGCTTTAAGTTATAAAAGAAAATAGGTAAATTACTTTCGTAAAAAAATATTAGATGCACACATGGAGAATCCAATCATAAACAACGAAAAGTTAAGCCGTTTTGAAATGGAAGTAAACGGCGAGTTTGCTTATATTAAATATAGGCCATATAAAGGCAATATTGCAATCATGCATACCTTTGTTCCTGAATCTGCAAGAGGGAAGGGAATTGCATCTGTATTGGCCAAATTTGTATTGGAATATTTCAAACAGCAAAATAAGAAACTTATGGTGTATTGCCCCGTAGTTGCTAAATTCATAAAAGAGCATCCCGAATATGAACCTCTTCTTAATAAAGAATATCGGGGATAAAACTTTGGGTTATAAAGCCTGACTAATTCTATTGCTCGTTCTTCCATTAATAATGCAAAGGAAGAAGATCTACCTTGATACAATGCGTTGTATAGTTTATTAATAAAACCCGTTCCATTATCTATTCTTATTCACGTTGATAAATATCAACGTTTTTTTTTATCCTTTATCAACGTCAAAGGCTTTGAAGGTGTCTCATTTTTGCATTGTCAAATTAACTGACTCTATTCAAATAAAGTGAAAAAGAAAATAATAATGTCATCAAAGGGTCACAGGGCTGACATTGGGGAGTTAACTATCGCCAGAATATTACCTAACTGGTATTCCCAGGCAGTAGGACCATTTGTATTTCTTGACCATGTTTTGCCAAAAATACATCCACCAAAAACCTCTCTAAAAGAAGTAGGACATACCGGAGCGCATCCCCACAGAGGTATTGCAACATTAACTTATGTTATGAATGGTGAGGTTGAACATACAGACAGTAAAGGACACAGGGCTAAGGTTAATTCAGGCGGAATACAGTGGATGAAGGCAGGCAACGGTATAATTCACGAGGAGGCATTAAATATAGACCCCCTAACTACAGATCGCCTTACACATGGTTTTCAGTTTTGGATTAACCTTCCTTCAAAAAATAAAACTGAGGCTCCAGAGTATATACCGATGCAGGCAAATGAGGTTCCTGTAAAAGAATTAAATGACAGCAACGGCTGGCTTAAAATAATAGCTGGAGAATACGATGGGCAGTTATCAAAAATACCGGCTTATACAAAGCAGTTTTTATATCATATCCATCTTGATAAAGGGAGCCAATTCTCACTTTCAATTAAGGGTGGTTTAGAATGTGCTGCATTTCTTCCACTTCAAAACGCAATAATTAACGGTGAGCAATATGGCAAGGAAGAATTTATAGAATTCGATAAAGAAGAAGGGCTGATTGATATAAGCGGCACGAATGAAAAACCGCTTGATATTCTTGTTTTTGGAGGCGAACCGTATACAGAGCCATTTGTTTCGGAGGGCCCTTTTGTGATGAATACCCACCTTGAAATAGCTGAAGCATACAAAGATTTTTACGCTGGTAAATATGGGGATATTAATCAAAGCCAG
>DATHOL010000362.1:0-5831 GCA_035484895.1 Bacteroidia bacterium
AAGCCAGTTATACGTAGCGCCATTGGAAGCTATGGCATTCAGTTCAGCTGAATCGCCGGGGCAAATAGTATAGCTTGGCGTTACGACTAAATAGGGTGTGGCGTAAAGGCCTACTTCCACCGTATTGGAAAGTTGAACGCAACCCAATGAATCGGTACGGACACAATTATAATATCCCGGAATTTTTACATAGATATTGGAAGAATTTATATTTATTGGGCCATAAGGGCCGCTCCAGGTAAAGCTTCCATCAGCACTGGAACAGGTTAACTCTACAGAATCATTCGGACAAACTAGGCCATTTGTTGGGTTCATGTCTATTCTAGGTTGCGGAACGGTATGAACATAAAAAGTTGCATATCCATTTGCAGTACAACCATATTTATTAGTATCTGTAGAGGAGACTTGGTAAGGATTGGGACTAGCCCCCACATAAATACTATCGGCGGTACTAAAGTTATAATCCCATAAGTAATTGGTGCCGCCGTGAGCTACTATCCAGGTTTTATCACCCGGGCAAACATTATGTTCTCCGGTTATAGTTATATTTACTGTTGGATTAGGGTACAAGCGAACAAATATGGAATCGCTCACAACATGTACATCAGTATCACAAGTGTTTTCCCGATTTATGGTGGAAGTTATATGATACCAACCTGAATCGGAAGGCTGGAAACCATCGGCATCATATTCAAAAAGACTATAACAATCCGTTTGTAATCTATATCCAATAGTGTTTGGGCTTGCATTCCAATGAATAATTGTTGTTCTCCCATTAGCCAATGGAATACATTCAGGATATAAACCATTAGGGTTTGAAATGGAATCGTAAGGAAACATAGTGAAATAATTCCCTAAACATAAAAAGGCGGTATCATGTCTGCATGTTAGACATTCCAACTTTGGAATAATTTTAGGCAAGGAGTCATTTATTGTGACCTGAACATAAGATTCATTATAACAGCCGTAGGAATTTATTACAATAAATTGGTACTCATAGCTTGAAGTAGCCGTAGTACTTACTGAATCTACCTGCTCTGTTGGAGGTGGAACGTCCCAATAATAGGTATTGAAACCGTAATTCCCTCCTGTAAGAATGCAATCCCTGCCACAAAGTACGATTGGGTTTGTGATAGTATCCATTGTATTTACGATAACATTATCAGAAATCCAAGGTTTTGCCGGATACGGTTCCGAAATAAAAAGTATACTATCTGTACTTTTAAAACACCCGTCAACCGATGTCGCAGTAACATAGTACCAGCCCGGAGAATTAACTACAATAAGGTCTCCCGTTTGGTGTGTAGACCATAAGTAATTAAAATTTGGTCCTATTTGATTGCACGTCCTGCTATTGGCAAAGGTATAAACCCCGGCTGCCAGATTATATTCACACTCACGAATAGTGTCCTGGCATCCGCCATTCTGACCGCCACTTGTATTGATACAAACATTCACCTGCGGCCTGTCACAAAAACTCCCTGACCGATGATAATAATCATAGGTCTGCCTGATTAAATCAATGGGTTTTGCAATAAAAATATCCAGATTTCCTGTAGTACTCATTAATCCGAAATCTCCATAATGCGTATCATTACAATATGGGCCATTACATTGACCATTTTCTGGGCAATAAGGATAATCGTAAGATGAATTGCACCCTACAAAATTCGAATCCATGGGAACAATCATATCGTCATCAAAACTGCCTGCTGTAAAAACATCCGGGAAAGAATCAACCGCGATTCCGTTTCCGTAGTTATTTCCATGCCCTCCTATTTGGCGGCTCCATATCCAATCTCCATTATTACCTGCATACCCGGCGGTAAAAACGTCCCAATATCCTACGGTGTTGAATGTTCCTTGTCCGTAGCGGTCGGCATATCCGTTCAATACACATTCAAAACTTCCAATGATATAAGGATTACCTGCAGGGTCAAGTGAAATATTGTTGGCCGTTACCGGGTTTGAAGAGCCATCTGCTACTTCCCACAACAGGTTTGCATTCTGGTCGTATTTGGCAACAAATATCCGGTTGAAATAGGTATTTGTAAGGGTCACAATAGGGTTCACAAAAAAGTCGAGATTCCCCTGGAAATTTCCTGTAATATATACATTCGAACTGTTGTCAACTGCTATTGCATTGGCAATATTATATGTTCCGCCTCCGGCAGTTGTTATCCATTGTTCATTACCATTGTTATCATATTTTACTATAAAAATGGCATCATAAAGCGGACTGTTATGTACGTTATCGAATGTTATGGTATCGGTAAATTGCCCGGTGATATATACATTTCCCGAAGGATCACAGGCTACACTAAGTCCTCTATCCGTATGTGGCCCTGTTCCTGATTTTGCCCAAAGGAAATTGCCATTTGAAGAATCAAGTTTGGCAGTAAATACATTAATATTATTATTGGTACTGGTTAAAATAAAACTTCCAAAGGAGGAGGTTCCGGTAAATTGCCCGGTGATTAAAACATTCCCGCTATTATCAAGTGTAATGGCATTTCCAATATCCGCTTCGGTTCCTCCGGCACTTACCACCCATTTTAAATTTCCGTTCCGGTCATATTTGGCAACAAATACATCCTGCAATCCTGCACTGGTTATATTCTGGCTCCCGAAAGTGGCTGTATTGTAATAATACCCGGTAATATAGCTGTTGCCTTTTTTATCTGTTTTTATGGCGAGACCTCTGTCTGCACCGCCGTCACCGGCTTTCACGGCCCACTTATAAACCCCTAAACTATTCGTTTTTGTAATAAATATATCGCTTACAGCAGATGCGCTTAACGAAATAGACGGCCCAAATCCGGCAGTGCCGGAAAAATACCCTGTAGTATAACTATTGTTGCTATCATCTAATGAGATGCTGTAGGCTTCATCGGGAGTAGCGCCTCCGGCATGCTGCATCCAGTATTTATTCTGTGCAAATAAATAATTGCTGCCCCCAAAAAGCAGTGCAGCAATAAATAAAGTTTTTACAAACTTGGCGTAAAAGTTTGCCATGCAAAAATGATTTTACACAGCGAAGATACCATTTATTTCTTCTCCCTAATCAAGGTAATAAAGCCATCCAGCTTATGCGTTACATTTTGATAATCGCAATAATTCAACACATAATAATAGGTGCCGTCCGATGCCGGATCATTCGTCTGGCGGATTATTCCGGGCCAGCCCTGTGCCACACTGTTTAACTGGTAAACCAATACTCCCCAACGGTTAAAAATATCGCAATGGAAGCAAGTGGTTCCTGTAATGGTGAAATAGAAGATATCGTTTTCTCCGTCGCCATTAGGTGTAAATACATTCGGTATATAAATTTCAGGAGTCACGTAAACATCTTTCACCGCGCTATCGGGGCAGCCGTAAACATTATTTCCGATTAACGTTACAATATAGACTCCCGGATTAGTATAAACATGCGTTGGGTTTGAATCGGAAGAACTACCGCCATCTCCAAAGGTCCAATACCAGGAAGTGGTATTAATACCGCTATATGTAAAGTTTACTGTTTGTCCACCCGGAATTGTATCAGGGGAAGGTGTGAAGGTTACATTTCCTTTCGGGTAAACATCCACATGCGTGGAATCAATAACCAAATTATTACAACCATCGGTAATGGTTACAATATAAGTGGTGGAGTCGGTCGGGTAAACGGTAATGGGGCCGGGCCCATTGGTAGTAATGCCATTATTCCATGCGTAATTGTACTTAGGTTTGCCACCAGCCACATTCACCTTTAATTTTATAGGCGCACCCGGACAGATATTAGCGCCGGGTGGCATATTAGCTGCTAAAGGTTTATAAATAGTTACAGTATGAAGAACGGAATCTTTACAAACTCCTGTAATACCGGTGAGCCAATAGGAAGCAGTAGTGGTTGGGCTTACAATAAGGGTAGAAGAAGTGCTGCCGGTCGACCAGATGTAAGTGGTGGCACCCGATGCTGTAAGTGTGTCGGTTTGCCCCTTACAAATAGAATCAAGCCCTTTTACTTTCAGATTGAAGGTGGAATCAAGACTTACAAGTATAGATGTAGTGTCTATGCAGCCGTGAGCATCAGTAATGGTTACGGTATAATCTCCTGCGCTTAATCCCGATATGGAAGCGTTGGTGCTCCCCCCAGGATTCCAGCTATAGGTATAAGGAGAAGTACCGCCTGTAACAGCAAGTGTTATACTGCCATCATTATCGGCGCATGTAGCCGAAACAAGATTAGCATTTGGGGCGGTTGCATTGGGTTGGGTAATACTTACTGTTGAAGTTACGCTGCATCCCGCAGAATCGCTCACAATAACAGAATAAGTGCCCGCGCTCAATCCGGAAACAGTAGGTGTAGTTTGCAAGCCCGGATTCCATAAATAGGTATAGGATGGAACACCGCCGGACACGCCCACGGTAGCAATGCCGTTATTATTTCCAAAGCAATTTACATCGGTAGAAGATTTTATAGCAGATGTTAATAGCGTAGCCGGTTGGGTAAGTGTAACAGAAGCTGTTTTTGTACATCCATTGGCATCTTCAACCGTAACCGTATAAGAACCCGCTGAAAGGTTGGAAGCCGATGAACCGCTGCTTACAGAAGGAGACCAGGTATACGTATAGGCAGATGCTCCACCGCTTATGCCGACGGTAATGCTTCCGGTGCTGCCGCCCATGCAACTAATATTTTTAGCATTTATGATAGAATCTTTTAAAGGAGGGGAAATAACAACATCTGATGTGGCAGTACATCCATAAGCATCGGTTGCGGTTAACGTATAAGTACCTGCATTTTTTGTGGAAATAATAAGATTGGTATTATTAACCGGGGTCCACAGATAGCTTGCCATTCCGGGCGCTGCGGTAAGCGTTACAGAGTCTCCGGGGGTGCAAATGGTTTTAGATGGAGCAACAGTTATGTTTGAAATAGGAGTAGAAGAGGTAATGGTAATCGTACAAATAGTAGTTATTCCGCAGGAAACAACCTCTACCGAGTAAGTGCCTGCCGCTTTAATGATTTGGTTGGTAGAGTCTCCGCTTAAGGGAGGCAGCCATGTTATGGTTGAATTGCCGGAGGCTATTACCGATATATCTATGGAATCGCCGGGGCAAAGGTTATGGGTGTTGGGCAAAGCCAGGTAAGGTGTGGCATAAAGTTCCGTTATTACCGTATTCGATAATTTGGAAAGCGGGCAGGGTAATGTGTCGCTTACATAGCAATAATAGCTGCCCGGCGCAGTAATATAAGCAGTAGAGGAGGTGGATGCCAAAGGCCCTGAAGGGCCGTACCATTGATAGCTTTGGTAAGGCCCCCCGGTACATGTCAATTCCACAGAATCGCCCGGGCAAACTACACCGCTGGACGGATTCATGCTGACGGTAGGCGTTGCAATGATTGCGTCATTTACCCCAATAGTAGCCGAAGCAAAGCCAATGCATCCATACGCATTCGTTAGGGTGGCTGTGGCAAAATAATAACCCTGTGGCACATAAAGGCTGTCATTTGTACTTCCGGTGGACCAGGTAAAGTTTGTATTGCAGGTGGCAACAATCCATTCCGAATCGCCGGGGCAGACAATGGTATTACCCGAAATGGTCAATGTTACAACAGGGGTAGGGTACATTCTTACAAAGATGGAGTCGTATAAAATATTTTTACTGGTGCCGCAGGCATTGGAACGTACGATGGTATCTGTAATGTGGTACCATCCTGAATCGGACGGGGCGAATGTATTTTGGTCGGGGCAGCCTGTGGTTGAATGATAGCTTACTGTGTTAGGGCTTGCCTCCCATTTATTGGTGGTGCTTGCAGCGGGTGGAATACAATCAGAAGGATTGGC
>DATHOL010000363.1:0-4555 GCA_035484895.1 Bacteroidia bacterium
CACTATCCACATACACGGTGTGTTCTGTTATAACCAGCACAGAATCATTTTTAAACTTAAACTCGCGGCTGCCATTGTATCCGTTATCGCTGTCGCAGCTATATCCTCCCTCAATCCAGTCGGTATTTTCATGCGTAACCATATCAATAATAAATAAGAGTTGGTGAGAGCAAACTCCATCTTCCAGGTAATCTATAATTGCTATAACAAATCGTTTATTAAGGCGGTGGACAGAGTTACCTGCAAAATGGTCAAGCGCCTCACCACTTAGGTTTTCATTGCCTGAATCTGCCCGTATAGCTGCGGCTACATCGCTATCGGATGGATAGCCATCTATCAGTGTGTGCTTCTGAAGGAATGAATAACTTATATTTCCTCCCTTTAAAACCGTATTTAAAAACTCATTTCCGGCCAACGAATCTTTACCTGTAACGGTAATTTTTCCGGTAGTGTCTCCCTTATGTTGCGCTATTATGGAATCACTCGGTTTGTTATTCACCGCAGTAGTTTTGGGTTGGTTGCCACAGCCGTAAAATATGATAACGGCAAAGAGAAAAGCTTTTATGTTATTACTTCTTTTTATCATCCTTTTTTGTTGGTTTTACGACAGGTTTTGTTGCCGGTTTCTTAGCAGCCTTTGTAACAGCCTTTGCAGCCACCTCTGTATTGGAAACCACTTTTTTAACTTTGTTAAGCGTTACCCGCTGAGTATTGATTTCCTCTTGCGTTAATGCTTTCCCGTCTTTGGGTGCCGGGGGCATTTTATCTGTACTTCTGAACGGGTGGCCTATAGTGAGGTCAAATGTCTTTTCAGTTTTATCTATATCTCTCCATTTATGCATTGTCCCTGTCTTTGTTTCATTAGCTTCAGCCGTTTCAAACTGCGTTACATTTCCATCCTTATCAGTTTTTATCCTTCCGGTTGCTATTACCACATGGTCATAAGTCTTGTCTTTTTTACTATAAAAAAATACCATATCTCCTTTTGAAAGATTCTTGAAATCTGTAAATACGGCTGCCTTATTATCATCCATAGCTTTTACAAAGGCTTTTTCCTGGCCATCAGCGCCGGCATAAAGCGTTTTGATGTTAAGCAAAAGGTCGTTATCCTTTTGATAACATGCATAAGCAAATCCCGAACAATCAATGCCCAAATCGCTTTTGTATTTATCCTTCCATTTATCGTTAATCGCCTTAACAGTGTTTTTATATATTTCGTTCAATTCCTCATCAGTGCAATATACATCTTCCTTTTTTGATTTCTTTTTGTTTCCCTTTGCCTCTGCCTGGCCTCCTTTTGCCTTCTCCAATTCTTCTAATCTTTTTTTATTTTCCTCCATTTCCTTCTTAAATTCCGCCAATTCTGCTTTATATGCCTTCGACTTTTTATAATGGCTTGGATGGGAATCTGAAATCTGCTGAAGGTTAGGTTCTAAATTCTTCTTCCAATCATCTAAACCCGCCGGATCTGATAATAACCCGATAACACTTTCAGAAGGGTTTTTACCACCAAACTCATACGGTGTATACATTAGTGTTTCCGCTTTATTTAAAACAGCATTGGCGCCGGTGGCATCGGGGTTATATTTCTCATCCTCCTTACCGGTAATATCATCTGTCCAGAAATATCCTGTAAACTTTCCGTCATCATCAAAAACTGCAACATATCTTTTAGTGCCTATTGTAAAAAATTTTACAGCATCAGCATCCACTGAAACATCCACTTTATTCTTCGTTTGTATTTTGGTTACACCAAAATATTCAACTTTTGCCACATGCGGCAAAACCATATCCTTTCCGTCTGCAGATTTATATATTTTTGAGCCACTACTGCTATTTACAACCGCCGCACTCCCTTTATCTTTATTTACAGTCTTCTTTCCGTCATCCTTTTTGGCAGTTTGAGTTTTAGTTCCAATTTGTTGCAGATTACTCCCAAATGGTGTACCAAAATTATTGAGAGGATATTCATTCGTTGTTGAATTATCACCGCCGGTAAAAAATGGATTCGGATAATTATCTATTCCCGATGCTACAGGAATAGTTGAAGAGACAGTTGGAATAAAGCCCCCCTGGCTCATGAATTCATACAGTTTTTTCTGCGATTCTACACGGAGTTTATCAAGGGAGGAACGTATAATAGGGCCTACATTATTAAGGTCGCCGGGGCCGTTAATAGTAATAACTCCGGGAATTAAAGCATCCTGCCTGGCTGCGTTAATTTGCTTTTCACTGCTCTTTGTGCTGTCTTTTGCTCCCATAACCAATGATAAAGATAATTAGTAATTAGCAATTAGTACTTAATAATCTTGTTAAATAATGATAATTAGGCTCCATGTTTTTGCTTTTCATTCCTAATTACTAATTATTAATTACTAATTGATTTTTAATTCGCATCAGCCTCACATACCACTGCTGAGTATATCATCGTCAATATTGTCGGTACGGAAATGCAGTTCAATTTCCTGGCGCATGCCGCTTTCTATTCCGTAAGTATAGTGAACGCCTTTTACCATATAGTGCCCATCGCGTTCCGGAAGAATGTCATCGGTTAAATAAATAATGTTGCCATGTTGTACAAAAGGCAACCCGAAGGTTTTAAATTTTCCCCGGAATCCGTCGTAATGGTAGCGGTTCAAATACGTTTGCCCCTTTTGCATTAAATCATCTTCGTCGGTTATATCACGGAAATAAAAAGTATAATATTCATAAGCATCTGCATTGCCCTGGTTGTCGTCGCCAACACTTACTTCGAGTCGTTTGGTAGTATATTGATCAACGCCCATTTTATTCTGAGTCGGATTGTCGGAATCGGTAGCGCTATTTATAGAGTAACACTTAGCGCCGATGTTTATATCCGACTTTTGGCTATAGGTAAGCGCATCGGAAATAATATTGCGCTGAAAGTTGAAACTTGGATACAATGGGTTTCCATCGCTGTCGGTACCTGTGCTTTGGTCGGAAGGGAAATAAACTATACCTCCGCCACGCAATACATTACCGCGAAAATAAAAACCCATAGAAGGCATTAACTTTTTCAGTTTGTTTAATACATCGGCTGCCGTTTCATTTTCTGCTGTGCTGAAGTTGCCCACACTTAGCGAGAACTGGTAAGTATCATCAGAGATTTGATTATCGGGGTATATCAAATTCACCTGCGTCACTATATCATCAAGTACATCACTTATGTCGTTGCTTACGTCGCCGCCATAGGTTTTATCAGTCATGCCGGTTTGTTTCAGCATCCACATATTGTCTTCGCAATGTATGCGAATGGAACTTTTCATTTCGAGCGCCGACACAAAGCCCTGGAAAAGGGTGTGCGTTTCGGTATGATAATTCAGGCTTCCATCTAAATTTACCTGAGAAATATAGGAATAGCCGGCTTCAATGGTAACCATATCGCCACGCATAATGAGCGGCGGACTCGATACTTCGTCGTTATCAAATCCCCCGGCGTTAATGTATCCGTTTTGTTTGTCGGCAGTTGTTGAATCACCCCAAACCACTTGTTCGCCGTTTTCATCGGTTACATATACATTCTTGGGAATTTCAACAACAGCTGTATCAGAAAGGTTCTTCCAGCTGCTATACACTTCGTATGAATTGCAGAATGGAATGTAAAAAGTTTTGCTGCGGCCGTTATCGTCGCCGTTATTATCGGTATCTGAAACCTGCTGAATGGTTATATTTACTATGCACTGTAACATTTCTATTTAATTAGGAATTAATAATTAGTAATTAGTAATTGAAAGAAAATTGTTCCATTATTAATTACTAATTGCTAATTACTAATTAAGCTTAGCCATTTAATAGTGTGGGATATTGGTTGGGGTCAATATGGCGCATGTTGAATTTTATCTGCTGGTCGCTTATATTGCCTGTTTGCTGTGGTATTTCATAATCAGTAATCACCGCATAATAAATATCAAACTGGTTCAGATACCAGCTCAGTATTTGTATGGGTTGGTTGCTTTCCAGCATCAGGTATATATTGGTCACATCATATATCGGGTAAATTAAATTTGCTCCATATACGCGTATAGTACATTCAATTTCGGCACTTGCCGAACCGGTGTATTCCAGCACATCGCTGGTGGCTCCGTTAATGCTTGTAGTAATAACCCGCTTGCGCTTTTTTACCACAAACATGGTATTGGGTACATTTATAGGATTATAACTTACAGGCGTTCCGTTTATACTATAGCTTCCTCCTGCAATGCTTAAATCAGAAAACACCGGTGTGCCCAGCGGGCTGATTGAAACCCCGGGAAGTCCTGCAACTGCAAGGGCCTGCGATAATGATTCTGTGAAGATTGACATGGTGTTTTTAGTTGTCAGTTATCAGTAGTCAGTAGTCAGTGGTCAGTGGCCAATGACTGACAACTGTTTACTGACTACTGACTACTTCTCTGCAAAAATAGAACTAGGATATGTGGTTTCTGAAAAAGTCAATGACCGATCGGGGCCGGGCCGGCAAATATAATCCAGTGCATTAATGCACATCTGCCCCTACCCTGGCATCCTGAACGGCCTGTGTAAGCATTTCGACAAA
>DATHOL010000364.1:0-2686 GCA_035484895.1 Bacteroidia bacterium
ACGCAATGGAGGGAGCAAAACGGGTTTGCCAAAGATGATTTTATAATACTTTATGCAGGAATTATAGGCCATGCACAGGCATTGGAAACCGTAGTAGAGGCAGCGGAATTAGCAAAGAATCAAACTTCATTAAAATGGGTGCTATTAGGAAGCGGACCAATAAAGGAGAAGCTATTGGCTATGCAACAGGAAAAGCAATTAACGAATGTTTACTTTTATCCTCCTGTTCCTAAATCAATCGTGCCTGAAATTTTGAAAGCTGTGGATGTTGCATTAGTACCTTTAAAAAATATTGAATTATTCCGCGGCGCATTGCCATCTAAAATATTTGAAGCATTGGCTATGAAGAAACCGCTGTTGCTTGGCGTGGAAGGCGAAGCCAAAGACTTATTTATTGATCAGGGCAAAGCCGGACTTGCTTTTAAACCGGAAGATGCAGCGGATTTGGTTAAACAGTCGTTGTTTTTATACAACCATAAAGCAGATGCTGCAAGGTTCGGAGAAAATGGAAGGAACTATGTCCAGGCTAATTTTAACCGGGATACTATTGCCGAGAAATTCTATAATTTTCTGAAAGGTGAAAAGTAAAATTTCCGGCATAAAGTTTGTTTTGCTTTGCCTGATAGGCTTCATGCTTACGTTTTACATTTTCTATACTCCGCTTTGCATTGTTTTATTTGCCATAGCATGGATAGCGGAAGGATCTTTAAAAAGGAAAGCCACTCCATTTTTGAAAAACAAATATGCGCTTTTATTTATCTCCCTCTACCTCATTTACCTTGCCGGAATGCTATATACAAGCCACACACAGCAGGGCTGGTTCGATTTGCAGATAAAGTTCAGTATCCTGTTATTCCCAATCCTGCTTTCATCGGAAGGAGAAATGGATTTCAAAAAACAAAAATGGTTTGGCTTTGCTTTTATTTCCGGTGCAGTGCTTCATGGATTAGGCTGCCTGATTTATGCCGCATGGCAACATTTTTCCAATGGCATTGCTGAGTTCACCTACATGCATTTCTCCAAGTTTGTGCATCCCACCTACTACTCTATGTATATTGATTTGGCATTTGTATTTATGTATTATGCACTTACTTCAAAAGGAAAAGAGCTAGCTAAAAAAGAAAAACTATTCATCTATATTTCCGCGCCCTTCTTGCTTTTAATACTTGTTTTACTCAATTCAAAAATGGGGCAGATAGTAACCGCATTATTAGTACCTATTTTATTATTGAAATATTTTCTATCCAAACACTCCATATTTAAAGCAGTTGCAACGGTGGTTGCAGTGTTGGGATTACTCGTAGTCGGAATTGCCAAAGTTTCGCGATTCCATGCTATGAGTGATATATTTTTCGGAAAAAACAGGGATGTGCAATCGGTGGAATCAAACCAGGCAAGGTTATCCGTATGGCAAGCCTCTGTTGAAGTAATAAAAAGCAATCCCATTATTGGCTCGGGAACGGGCGATGCCAAATATGCTTTGCTCGATCAATACCAGAAAGATGGTATGACCGGGGCATATAATGAAACATTGAACTCCCACAACCAATATCTGCAAACAATAGTAGCAGTAGGTATTCCGGGGATATTAATTCTATTAGCAAATTTATTTATACCTCTAGCATTGGCCATAAAACAAAAACGATTTGTTTATACTTTGTTGATAGTAATTCTCTGCCTGAATTTCCTTACAGAATCGATGCTTGACCAGCAGGCAGGAACGATGTTTTATGGGCTGTTCAATTCCCTGTTAATGTTTAATTTTGTGATATAATCACCATTATGATAAACTTTGCTCCGCCCCGCATAGATGAAAAAACGATAGAAGCAGTTGCCGAAACGCTGCGTTCCGGTTGGATTACGACAGGGCCTAAGACAAAATTGCTGGAAAAAAAGTTGTCAGAATATTGCGGAGTACAGCAAACACTATGCCTTAATTCAGCCACTGCAGGACTGGAACTTGCTCTACGATGGTTTGGTGTCGGCCCGGGTGATGAAGTAATAGTACCTGCCTACACATACGCCGCCACAGCCAATGTGGTAATTCATTGCGGAGCCACACCCATTTTAGTGGATGTTACCAAACATGATTTTTGCATTTCTATTGAGGCTATAGAAAAGGCTATTACTTCGAAAACAAAAGTAATTATGCCCGTTGATTTTGGCGGCCTTCCCTGCGATTATGATGCTGTCAATACATTGGTTAAAAAAGTAAAAAACAAATTTGTCCCTGCAAACGAGCATCAACAAAAGCTTGGCAGAGTAATGGTTCTATCGGATGCAGCGCATTCGCTTGGGGCAATATACAAAGGAAGAAGCATGGGACAGGTTGCGGATATTTCAGTTTTCTCTTTCCACGCAGTAAAAAATCTTACTACGGCGGAAGGTGGGGCCATGCTGTTTAACCTTCCTGCACCTTTTGATAATGCAACAATCTATAAAGATCTAAGCATCCTTTCCTTGCATGGCCAGACCAAAGATGCTATGGCTAAAATGCAAAAAGGAAACTGGAAATATGATATTGTGGAAGCGGGTTTTAAATGCAACATGACCGACTTAGCAGCTACAATCGGGCTTATAGAATTAGAAAGATATAAAGACGATACACTACCAAAACGCAAAGCTATTGTAGAAGCTTATGATAGCTTCTTTTCAAAATTTGATTGGGCTGAATTACCTGTCAGTA
>DATHOL010000365.1:0-2850 GCA_035484895.1 Bacteroidia bacterium
CTTTGTATTAATGTAGTTGCCTTTTCCTGCAGAATAAAAGAATACAACTGCTCGTTCACATCCTGCTGGGTGCTTATGTTTGTCAGTCCCCTTTGCTTGTCGGGCAAGGTTTTAATTTGCTGAACATATTGGTTCAACTGGGCATTATTATCTTTTAAAAGGTTATTGGTAGCAGTCCTGTCTTTAGATATATAATCCAGAATTTTTTGCTTGAGGGAATCAATTTTATTATCGAGGCTGGTAAGGGTAATATTTTGCCTCGTCCCTTTTTCCTGTTCATCTATGCGGTTAATTTGAGAGGAATATAGTTCATCGGTTGCCGATTTTAAAAAGTCATCATCGCTGTTAATATAAACGGAAGGTGGAAGAAATTGAGGGTCTTTATCCTCAATAATATACTTTTCCAAATCATTAAGCGAGTTAACCTGCGCTTCCAAGGTCGTGCGGTTAGCATCCAGCGAGCCGTACTGGGTAAAGTATTCATCTTCCTCTTTTCCTAAATCAAGAATGTTCTTTTTTACCTCGTAATTCTCTATGGAAAGACTAATAGTATCCAAAACTTCAGATTCATTGTTTAATAGCTTATTTACAATATCCAGCGTCCTGTCATTCACCCGAATTTCGTGGTCCACTACATTTTTAACATATAACCCGATCAGCGTATCCAAAAAAGCCACTCCCCGGCGGGAATTATAGTCTTTCAGGGTAATTTGCAAAACGTTGGTCTTTTCAGGAACCTCAATATCCAGGAGGTTTTTCTGAATATTATTCACCATACCGTTCAGGTCGTGCACATGTACGTAGTAATTTACGTTTAAAAGTTCCTGAACAAGTGCATTGGGGCGCACATTGGTAATTTGAAGCTTCATATCGGTATTAACCAGATAATCTCCAAAAGTTCCATTCTGTGTAATTTCCTTTTTATCTTTTGTGTAAATAATTTTATAATGGTATTTATCTATAAACCTGATTTTTATCTTAGTTTCATTTAATGCAGGATTTATATAAAGAACATTCACTTTAAACGGAACTCCTGAAAACACCTCCACATCATTCAGCCTTCCTTCAATATAATAGGATACGCCTATGTCCATTTTATCGACCACTCTGCGCAACAGGTCGAAAGATTCCAACACCTGGATTTCATTATAATTTTGAACCTGGGACGACCCTAATAAACTGGAAGCTGAAGATTGGGAGTTGGAAAGTGCATCGAGGGTGCTGTTGTCCTGGTCTTCGGATTTAAGTAATATTTCGGTAACAACAGAGTATACATCGGGCAAAGTTTTGCCGTAATAAACGGCAACACCGGCTGAAAGAGCAACAATACCTACAAAAATCCACCAGTTTTTCCGGGCTACGCGAAAAAAAGATTTTAAATCATTCGTATCAAATATGGCGCTTGAACTACGGTTTTCCATTCGTTTTTTAGGATATGTATTTTAAATTACCACTTCTCATAGGAGCATTCGTTATATATCTGTTTTTCAACCTTAAAAAAGGTTTATTTTCACTATTATTTAAACTTGATTTGGCGTAAGTTTCCAATAAAATTTTCCCTTCATAGTTTGCATCAAACCTTTTGGCATTAGTCAAGTGATTGCGTAGGCTGCGATGCCAGACTTCTGATTTGTTTAAACTCATCGGGACTCAGGTCATTGAAAAAGTAGCTTATCGGATTAACTTTAACGCCGTTTTTAATTACCTCATAATGCAAGTGGTCGCCGGTTGATTCTCCTGTAGAGCCAACATATCCGATTATCTGGCCCCGTTTAACCTTTTCGCCGACTTTAGCCGCCATTCTGCTTAAATGCCCATATAAAGACTCATACCCGAATCCGTGATTTATTACCACATGATTGCCATACCCTCTGTCTAGGTCATCGGCAGTTTCTACCACCCCGTCTCCCGTGGCATAAACAGGAGTACCCAAAGGCGCTGCAAAATCAATCCCGGTATGCATCCGCAAAGTTTTATAAATAGGGTGTATACGCATGCCAAAACCGGAAAGCATTCCTTTTAATTGCTTATTGTCAATAGGCTGAATAGCAGGCATACAGGCAAGCATTTGCTCCTTGTTTTTAGCCAGTTTCTCAATTTCATCATACGACCTTGATTGAACATATATTTGCCTTACCAACTGGTCCATTTTACGGGTAGTTTCGGTCATCAGGTCCGAGCTGGAAAAGCCTTGCAAATCCTTATAGCGGTCAGCCCCCCCATAACCTGCCGTGCGCACTTCTGAAGGAATTGGGTCAGCATCAAGCACTATCCGGTAAATATTATTATCCCTCGAAGCCATATCCTGCATCACCTGGTTTACTTCGCTCATGCGGTTACCCAGCAATTCATATTGTAAGTTTAACTGGGCTATTTCCCTTTTCAGTTTCTTTTCCTTAGGCGAATCAATTACACTAAACCCGATTACAAGCACTATAAAGGAAAAGAAAACACTGGTAAGCACATACGACAGCACCTTGCGCAGCTTATCGCGGAAACGATTATGCACCTTCTCATAACTGAGGGTCTTGTGATTGAATATGTATTTAATTTTCGCCATCTATCTGCAAAATTGCCTTACTTTTGGGCAACCTTTTTTTTATAAGGTGTGCAAATATAAAAAAACATATCCTGAAATAGACATATTTTATGAAATCGGCAGAAATCCGCTCTCTTTTCCTCCAGTTCTTTGAATCGAAAAAGCACCTTATTGTGCCTTCGGCTCCAATCGTTCTGAAGGACGACCCAACGCTCATGTTCACCAATGCAGGAATGAACCAGTTTAAAGAGGTTTTCCTTGGCCATGGCGAAGCAAAAAGCCCACGTATTGCCGATACCCAGAAATGCTTG
>DATHOL010000366.1:0-4180 GCA_035484895.1 Bacteroidia bacterium
AAGCGGTATAGGTTTAATAATAATAAATAGCCTTGCAATTTCAATCGAGGGTTTTATCGCTGACATAATTAGTGAACATCTTGACAATGGTGAATTGGTGAAACCTAAAGAGATAAAGGAGCTAGATAAAATATCATGGGAAAAAAAGGTCAAAATGTATAATGGTCTATTTCAAAAAAAGCTTGAAGATTATCCTGAGTATAAGTCTATAGAAGTGCTATTTATATTTCGCAATAACATCTCCCATGGCAGAACCCATACAGAAATAACTAAAACAGATAGAATTTCTAATGAAAAGACAGTTCTCGAAAGTGTTAATAAAAACTATCAAATTGTTCGACGCTATTTAATAGATAAGGGATTGCTACTTGAAACAGATATTTCCTCTAATGTAGAAACTCTCTGGAAACTAAATGTTGCTGCTTTCCTTTTTCATGAGGCAGAAAAATTTCTATTTGCTGTAGTAAAAGAGAATGAATCAAATCGTAAACTCGGAATTGTTACAGAACTAAATATGGCTTTTCAAAGACAAGGTATATAATTAGCTATATATTGTTGCTAATAGGAATTAAGATTTATAACGTTTGCATATTCTGATGTTATTTAGTATGCCTTCTTGAACATCAATAAACAACACCTCTCCGAAGATAATAGATATAAAAAAATACCGCTCCAAAAATGAAGCGGTATTACTATTTATTAAACTTTATTTTAAGCCATCCGTTTATTTTTTGTTGGAAATTCCCTAATACGCAACTCTGGCGGGAATTCTGAAATATTGGCTCCATGCGTATTCCTTAAGCCGTTGGTCTTCGCTTGATATGTTCCCAACTGTTTTACAAAAACTGCTATTCTTCCAGTAGATTTCAGGTCTTTAACCATCCGGCTAATCCAAGATATTTTACAAGGTCGATAACGATGGGGACCAGTTTCATTTCCACTCTCTCCACCTATTATTACCCAACGGAACTTATCGATATATCTTTCGTCCATATCATCTGTTAGAAGCAAATCAACATCTTCTAATAATGGTTCTGCACTTATGAACCTTACTTTAGCAGGTATTTTAGAAAGAATTTTTACACGTTCAAAAGCTGCCTGATTTTCAACTGATACTCCTAAAGCAACATTAGGATACCCTTCTTCCCAATCATCAGGCAAGCATTTTAAAATCCTTTCGGGGCGTTTAGTAAGTATTAACCATTTATGCTGGGGTGTTCCTTTTATAACCCTCCAAGCATCAGCCCTCCATTTATCAGCTTCTTCAAGAAAGAAATCTGACATACTACAGGTAAAAATCCATTTACCTTCTTTCCAACTTAATGGCTGATAGAAGTTGGCATCGCTTGTTCGTCTTATTCTATCCCCATTCCCTTTTCCTTGATCTCCATCTAAGATGCGGTGCATATAACAATATTTGCATCCTGCTGATACCTTATGGCAACCCATCCAAAAGTTTTGGGTTGCATTTGTCCATTCAATATTACTCTTTATCATCTGTTCTTATCTCATTTTACTTTACGATTAAAATACAGATTGCAGCTTGCAGTCCTGCAGTCCTGCAAACCTACAATCTGCGTTTTCATTACTGTTTTTTAACTTTACGATATACTCCACCGCTATTTGGGTGCAAAAGTATTCCTGCTTTTACGGCTTCCTGTAAATAAGTATCGGCTGTTCTTAAGCTGAAACCCATTGCCCGACCAATCGTTGCCGCTTGACCGCGCCTAAATTCTCCTTCCGGCAAGCTTCTTATGAATTGGTCCATTCGGGAGTTGTCTGTTTTATCCTGATTCACTTTATTGAATACTTCCAAAATATGGATTAACAAGCGTCGCATTAGCCTAATGCTTAACGTCAGGTATTTATCATTGCATTCAATCTTCAAGCTTTTGTTTTTGTTTTCGAAATGAGCCAGAATATTAAATATCATGGAAAGACGAAATCCCATAACTCCTGCTCTTTTTACTATCCCTTGAACAGCTTCACCATAATCTTGAATAGATGTTTTTAACATCCATTTAAATGCTCTATTAAATTCTTCCCATTGTTTAGCTGTTAATACGTATTGATATTTACCTGCGAGAAAATGCTCATACATTTCAAATACCTCGACTGCTAAATTGTCATAATAGTTATTGATGCTCTCCGATGCTTTTGTTGGAGATACATCTTTCCAGTTAGCTTCAGTATCAAACGCATAAAGTATGCACCTGCTAAACAAACCATCCTCAACCGATTTAATAATCCCGCCTAATTGACCAGGGGTACCAGTTAGTAAAAGCGAAAGTTTCGGGTTCTTTATATTTATCATTAAATCATCCCCAGCTCTTCCTATAGCAGTCCTTTCATGATGAAAACTTTTTCTTAATACTTCTGAAACTCCTTTAGCCCAATCTTGCCCCATCACATTTCCTAGCGTATCTGCTTCGGAATCAAAAATTAGGTTGCCACGTTCTTCATTCGCTTTTATTTGTTTAATAAGAAACGTTGAGCTGGTATTTGCAGGCAGGAAGAAGTTTTTTTGAACAACTTTCTCTTCTTTTTTAACCTCATTTTCAGCTTCCTCCTCCGCAGCTTTTGCAATCTTATCGTTTATCGCTTTTATTTCATTCCCTCTATCCAAACTATTTTGGATTTGATTGCCGAGAGCTGTTCCGTGTTTGGCTACGCCTTTCCCACTTGCAGGAGGTGCTATAATAATTCCGTATAGATTAGCATTTAATTCGTCATAATCATACGTTCCTGTAACTCTTGGGAAACATGCACTGAATGTTATAAGCGAGCTTAATAAAACAATATCTCTTTCCACTTCTGTTTCAATAAATGGCATACATACCTTTTTCAGAAAAGGTGGTAACTCTCCATATATTGTTTCGTCAAAAGCTGGCGTATTAAACTTACCCAGCTTTAATCCTTTACTTAAATCTCCTTCCAATTTTTGTCTCTTCTTTTTTCATTTTTTTAATAATTGTTATCATTTTACTGCTGGCACGCAACAGCTTTTCTATCTCAGTTATTAACTGAGTTTGTTGTTTTTTTGCTCTGTTTTTTACCTCCTTTTTATTTAAGCCAATATTTCAAAGAACTAAACCATGATGGTAAACTGGTCTGGTTTACTATCTAGTTTCCGATACAAAGTTGGGAAGAATTATTTGCTTGGAAGGTCTGTGTAGAGGGAATTGTAGAGTGTAGTGTAGAGAGGTTTGGAAACAAAAACAACATTATCAATGTGTTGTGTGGGAAGGATATCTGAGTTTTGCCACCATGTCGTTAATGCGTTCAATGGCATCCGTATCTTTTGGTTCTTTACTTGAGCTAATATTATGAGGCTTTTTAGCCTCCCCATTAAAGACAAAACATTCCGCTGCTCTTCGCCAATGATGCAGTTTGTCGTTACCTTTTAAAATAGGAGGTTCGTTTTTTAGGAGTAAAATAAGGTAGCGTAATACATTTTGTCCTTTTATCCAGTTTATTTCCTCCTTAAGAATGCCTCCGGTAAAAGCATTTCGTATTGCTAATGAAGTATGCTTGCTATCGATAAATCCTGATTCTTCCAACTCTTTAAGAAAGTTGTTTATTTTTTTATTTGCTGCTACAGTATCCTTTTCATGCAAGCAAAGCTTTAGTCCTTTTATCGATTTAGTTTTAGCTTTCTTCTTTTGGGTGGTAGAAGCTTTGTCTATTACTTGTTTTTCAACATCTGTTTTCTTTTCTTCAAGAAACCCGGAGTAGTTTTTATTTAGTTTAGATGACAACTCAGTAAACTCTTCATGGACAATTTTACTTAACAGTAAAATGCTATTTAAAAAATCTTCCTTTTCTCTTTCACCGGAAACCGCTTCTAATTTATGTTCTATTTCCTTTTGAACTCCAACAAAGGTTGGTGGTATCGCATCTATTCTTTTTAACCATGTCCGAATTGTTTCACTTCTGTATTCCCCTTTTTCACTCTCAAATGCAACGCTTAAATAATCAGTTATAAAACGAACATAACTACCAATACGTAAACGAAATAAACCTTCATCTGCTGACTTAAGTTTTGGAAACAATTTAGTGGTATAGCTTTTAAAGCTATAGTAGTCGCTGAACCCATTAACTATTATGTCCGAAATGATTTTTATATCATGCTCCATTTTATACCCCTTCATACATACCATTAATAATAGTGAATCCTTAT
>DATHOL010000367.1:0-3976 GCA_035484895.1 Bacteroidia bacterium
CTAACCCTGCATGGTATGCCATCCAGGCATTGCCTTATATTATGGAGTATCCTTATGAATGTGCAGAACAAACATTCGACCGTTTTTATGCTAATAGCATTGCAACCAATATTGTTAATTCTTCGCCACGGATAAAAGCAGTATTTGAAAGTTGGAAGAGCCGTTCGCCCGAAGCATTTTTATCTAATCTCGAAAAGAACCAGGAGCTAAAAACATTGATGTTGGAGGAAACTCCCTGGGTACTGGAAGCCAAAGATGAATCGGAAAGAAAGAAACGGGTGGGCCTGTTATTCGACTTAAACAGGATGAGTAATGAGTTAAGCAGCACATTGAACAAGCTGGAGAAAAAACAAGCTTCCGATGGCGGCTGGTCATGGTTTCCGGGCATGCAGGAAGACAGATATATGACCCAGTATATCATTACAGGATTTGGCCACCTTGACCACCTTGGAATAAAAAGTGTGCGCAGCGATGGCAGGGTATGGAACATGGTAAATAAAGGCGTTCGGTTCATGGATGCCCGCATGCAGGAGGATTATGATTATCTGTTAAAATATTATCCTAAAACGATGGATGAAAACCATTTGGATTATGAGGTAATACAGTACTTGTATACAAGAAGCTACTTTAAAGATGTCCCTGTTTCTGAAAGCTATCAAAAGGCATTTGATTATTACAAAGGTCAGGCGCAAAAATACTGGCAAAAGGAAAATAATAATTATATGCAAGGTATGCTGGCATTGGCGCTTAATCGTTTTGGAGTGAATAAAACGGCGCTAGATATTATGGCATCTTTAAAAGATAATGCAACCAATCGGGCAGATATGGGAATGTACTGGGCAGGTGATGAAGATGGTTATTCCTGGTACAATTCTAAAATTGAAGAACATGCGTTGATGATTGAGGCATTTGATGAGGTTTCACATGATGAAAAATCGGTGGAAGCCTTGAAGGTTTGGTTGCTCCGCAGCAAACAAACACAGGATTGGGGAACCACCAAAGCAACTGCCGAGGCTTGCTATGCATTGCTTTTAAAAGGAGCAAATATTCTATCAAGAGAACCGCGCATTGATATAAGTGTGGGGGATAAGAAAATTAAACTGGCTCCTTCCGGTGATTCAGTGGAACATGGTGAAGCAGGTACCGGCTATTTTAAAACTTCCTGGACGGGAAGTGACATCAAGCCTGAAATGGGAAATATAACTGTTTCAAAAAGTGATTCAGGTTTGAGTTATGGTGCTGTTTACTGGCAATATTTTGAGCAACTTGATAAAATAACACCGCATAAAACGCCTTTAAATATTACTAAAAAACTTTTTGTGGAAAGGGTTACTTCATCAGGAGTAGTAATGGAACCGATTACTTCTTCTACTCAACTTCATCCGGGAGATAAAGTAAAAGTGCGTATAGAATTGCGTGTTGACCGCGATATGGATTATGTGCAAATGAAAGATATGCGGGCATCTTGTATGGAACCTGTGGATGTGATTTCAGATTATAAATACCAGGACGGATTAGGCTACTATCAAAGCACTCGCGATGCAGCCACCAATTTCTTTTTCGACCATGTGCGGAAAGGAACCTATGTTTTTGAATATGCCATGTTTGTGACCCATAAAGGTAAATTCTCCAATGGAATTACTACCATACAATGCATGTATGCGCCCGAATTTAATAGCCATTCAGAAGGGGTGAGGGTGAAGGTGGAATAATTTCTAAATAAAAAAGGAGAGTTGTGATACTCTCCTTTTTTATTATTGTCGATTCAGATTAATTTGTCTTCACTACTTTTTTCCGGCTTACCAGGTTACCGGAACTATCCAGTATTCTGATTAGGTAAATACCATTTGGTTGGTCAGATATATTTAATTCGATAGTTATATCATTCGCAGTAATGCCGGATACTTTTCTTCCGGTATAATCATACATTTCAATTGTCATGCCTTGTTCTAATCCTGTTAAGATAAATTGTCCTGTATTTGGATTAGGGTAGAGGGAGATGTTATCTAACCCACCGCAACATTCCGGCGAAGTGCCTTTATCCAAACCATCTAATCTTGCAGGGGTACACGTCAGGTTTTTGCTAAGCGTATCAATACATCCGTGCTTATCGGTAACAGTAATTGTATATACACCCTGAGAAAGGCTCGACATGGTTGCCTTTGTACCGCCGCCCGGCGACCACAAGTAGGTATATGGGCTGGTTCCTCCTGTTGTAGTAACGGTTGCCTTAACCAGATTATTTGTACAAGTTATTGAACCAATCGATTCAGCCAAAGCTGTCGCAGGTTGTGTAATTGTTACTGTAGCGGTGGTTCCGGAGCAACCATTTTTGTCTGATACGGTTACGGAATATACTCCGGCAGTTAATCCGGTTGCAGTGGCTTTGGTTTGTCCATTGGACCAATTATAGGTATAGGGTGAGGTACCGTATTTAATACCAACAGTTGCGCTGCCATTGTTCTGGCCGTTACAATTTACATTCACCTTTAATGCCATAACGCTACTGTCGCGAATTGCAAAAGGTTGAGTCATGATAATATTAACCAGTGACTTGCAGCCATGGGCATCTGAAGTTGTTACCGTGTAGGTGCCTGCAGATAGGTTGGTGCAACTTGCTACGGTGCATGCTACCGGCGCCCAGGAATATTTATATGTCGGGGTGCCTCCGGTTACCGTTACTGATGCAGTACCTTTTCCTCCGCTGCACTGAGGATATGTTATACTTGCCTGTGTTGCCACCAATGCCGTAGCAGGTTGAGTTAACGTAGCTGTAAGGGAATTACTACAGCCATTATTGTCAGTAACTGTAACAGTATAGGAACCTGCCGTAAGATTAGATGCAGAGTATGTTGTGTTTCCATTGCTCCAAAGATAGGTGTAAGGCGTTAGCCCACCCCGTGTTCCAACCGACAATTGACCGGCGTTTCCACCGTTGCATCCAATACTTAACGATAGCGAAATACTATCGCGCAAGGTAGAGCCTACGTTATTGATAACAGCTTTTCTTACAGTTCCTATGCAACCGTGGTTGTCGGTTATTGTAGCGGTATATGTTTGGGCAGCTAATCCGTTTACAGTGGCTGTTGTCATTCCACCCGGAGCCCAGAAATAGGTATAAGGCAATGTTCCGTATTTAACCCCAAGAGTTGCCGTGCCATTGTTGGCGCAATTGGCATTCGTAACATTTATCATGCTGTCGCGGATTGCATTAGGCTGGGTAATGGTTACAGATGCTGTTGAGGTGCATCCGTGATTATCGGTAACGGTTACTGTATAGCCATGTGCGGGTAATATGGCTCCTGTTGGGTTGGAGGTTGACACAATGGTTGTGGTGCCATTAGACCATTTATAAGTATACGGTGAACTTCCTCCGGTTGGATTTGCACTGGCATTAGCAGTTGCATTTCCGTTACAGGCAATACCAGACAAAACAGTTATTGTAGTTGAAAATACACCCGGTTGTCCAATGGTTACTGAAGCAGTACCTGTACATCCGTTGGCATCTTTGGCAGTTACAACATATGTTCCTGCAAGAGCGGTAAGATTGGTTCCTGCTGTTGAGTTTGCGTCATTCCATTTATAGGTAATGGTTCCTGTTCCTCCGCTTGCATTAGCTGAAGCAGAGCCGGTGCTTCCATAACAAGAGGCATTTGTTTCAGAAGCAATGGTTACGCTTACAGTTGAAGCAGGCTGCCCGATGGTAACTGATGTTGTCGCGGTACATCCGTTGGCATCTTTGGCCGTTACTGTATATGTTCCGGCAATGGCTGAGAGTGTTGCTCCCGCAGAAGAGTTGGCATCGTTCCATTTATAGGTGATGGTACCTGTACCGCCACTTGCGCTTGCTATTGCTGAACCATTACTTCCATAACAGAGTGCATCTGTTTCCGAAGAAATACTTACGCTTACCGCCGATAAAGGCTGGCTAATTGTAGTGGTAGTTGTAGCAGTACAACCATTGGCATCCTTTGCT